>CAZIBZ010000061.1:0-4227 GCA_964537445.1 uncultured Dehalococcoidia bacterium
GCGCGGATCAGATCCGTTTGTCTGTTGTCTCGAACCAGTCACCGACTATCCGGCCAGGTACGCCTCACGCCTAGTTGTGTGGGCGGGACCGTCGTCGCCGAGATCGGGAGGGCCGCGGAGCCCGTTTTCCGCCGCCAGGGCCGCGGTATCCATCGTCATCCGGTTCGTTGGTGGCCAGCACAGCAGTAGGAACGTGAACCATTGTCTTCGCCTCCGCCCGTCGACGCGTCGTTCGTTGCCAGATCCAGTAGTAAACGGGAATCATCGCACCGGTGAAGTACACCGTCCCTATGACGATGATTGCGCCTTCACGGTCTCGAAGGAACCCTCCGAAGGAATTCCCGCCCATCTGATCCGTCAACCACGGCAGGCTCCACGGGAGGTGTAACGGGTTGAACACCGTTAGCCCCAGCACCACCACAGCCATGATCACATTTCGGCGTGTGATTCCAATTCCTCCGCGTCCGTAGTGCTTCATGGTAGGTAACCATAAATGTGAGCGTCAACGAAACCCGGTTCTACCCATCCGTCCGTGTGGTCCGCGACCGACCGGCCCAACCCCCGCCGGGTATCGCGACATAACATTTATTGTGCGAAGTTCTATTCAACCTACTTCGGGGTTCGGGCCGCGCCCGCCAACATCAAGTCCACTTCAGTCTTCAGCTCATCGAGGCCCTGGCCAGTACGAGCGGAGACAGGCACCATCATTCCGAGTGGGTCGATAACTGTCGCCTCGTCCATCAAACGGCGCGCACCGTCGGTTCCGTCGGGTGGGACGAGGTCCGTCTTGTTCAACACCAGCAAGCGCGGCTTGTCGTCGACATTCAGATCTCTCAGTAGTTCCATGACTGTTTCGAACTGCTGCGTGGCGGCCGGGTGGCTCAGGTCCGCGACCAACAGGAGGACGTCGGCATATTTGAGTTCCTCCAGCGTTGCACGGAACGCCGCTACCAGCCCGTGTGGGAGCTTCTGGATGAATCCAACCGTATCGGTCAGGACCGCCTCGCCACCGCTTGGCAGTCTCAACGTGCGTGTCACGGGATCGAGTGTCGCGAACAGTTTGTCCGCCGCCAGAACGCTAGCGCGAGTGAGCGCGTTCATAAGAGTGCTCTTCCCCGCGTTCGTGTACCCAATGAGAGAAACGGCGGGCAACCCCCGTTGCTGGCGCTCTCCACGGTAGTGGGCGCGCCGTCGCCGGACGTCGTCCAAGTCCCTCTGCAATCGGTGGATCCGCTGTCGGACTAGGCGCCGATCGGTCTCAAGTTGTGACTCTCCTGGACCCCGCGTGCCTATCCCGCCACCAAGTCGCTCGAGGTGACTCCACTGCCCCACCAATCTCGGCAGCAGATACTGGTGCTGGGCCAGCTCGACCTGCAAACGGCCTTCTTTCGTGTTCGCGCGCTGCGCGAAGATATCGAGGATCAAGGCGGTCCGGTCCAAGACTTTCGCGCCTGCCAGCGCTTCCTCGAGGTTTCTCTGTTGGGCTGGCGATAGCTCGTCATCCAGGATGACCGTCGTTGCTCGCAGGTCATCGAGTCGATCTCTGACCTCCTGCAACTTCCCCTTGCCAACGTAAACGTGCGTGGGTTTGTGCAATCGTTGGAGCAAAGTCCCGACCACATCGGCACCCGCACTTGCGGCCAAAGCAGCGAGTTCTGCGACCGAATCTTCCAGCGTCCAGGCTCGACGACCCGGTCGGCGGACCTCGGCACCAACGACGATCGCGCGCTCGGGGCCTCTGACCGCCGAGACAGGGACGACCTTGCCCTTGGTGACCGTCATTCAGCGATGCGAACCGGGTGTTACGAGAACGGGCTGCCCCCTGCGGGGCGGTCACGTCCACCCCCGGACCTCCGAAACGCCTCGCCACCCTGGGGGACCATGGCGCGGAGTCGGCGGGCCCGTTCGCTCGTCGGTGGGTGGGTCGTGAAGAGTTTGCTCATCGTCTCCCGTCCGGACAGCGGGTTGACGATGAACAGGTGAGCCGTCGCCTCCCCGGTGGACTCGGAGACTCGGATCGGGCGCGCGTGGGCACCCTCCTCCAGCTTTTCCAATGCTCGAGCAAGCGCCTCCGGGTTACCGCTCAGGCGCGCTCCGAATGCATCCGCCTGGAACTCGCGAGTGCGGGAGATGGCCGCGCGAATCATGAGCGCAACGATGGGCATGACAATAGCGACGATCAGGATTCCGATGATCCCCGCACCGCCGCCGTTGTTCCGGCCTCCGCTCATCCCGCCGAAGAACATGCTGAATCGGCCAATCATCGCGATGATAGAGATCGCCCCGGCCATGACGGCAACCACGGTCATGATCAAGGTGTCCCGGTTCCCAACATGGGCCAACTCGTGTCCCATGACCGCTTCCATCTCGTCTCTGTCAAGGAGACGCATGATCCCACGGGTCGCGGCGACTGAGGCTTTCTTAGGGCTTCGACCAGTCGCGAACGCGTTCGGAGACTCATCTTCGATGATGTGGACCTTCGGCTTCGGGAGTCCCGAGTCCACGGCGAGCTTGTCGACGATCCGGTGCAGTTCGGGTTCTTCCTCGGGAGTGACCTCCCGGGCGTGATACATCTTCAAAGCGATCGCGTCGCTGCCCCAATACGCCGCCCCGTTCATCGCGAGCGCAATCACCAATCCGATCACGACCCCACCTGCCCCACCAACCAGGAATCCCGTCAGCAAGAGAACGAGCGACAGCGTCAGGAGCAACGCAAACGTCTTCAGCGTGTTGCTGACGGTGCTCATCAAACCCTTCCGGGATCCGACGCGTTCATGCCACGATTATACGTGGGACCCGCGTGTAGACTGGCTTTCAGGCCGTGGAGACACGGCTCTTCGTCATCATGGACCCAACTGGAATAGAGACCCCCGTCACGGCTTCACCAGTCCGTCACCACGGGCGTCTCTTCACGGTTTTCGCCCTGTTCGTGGCCATGACGATCGTCTTTCGCGTGGTGCTGGTGGCACCGCCGGAGCAACGCGCCGAAGCATTCGACGACGGCAGGTTCGCCACAGTTTGGGAAGCGTGGCGAACGCTGGGCGACGAGGCTTCCCGTGACGATTCAAAGACTCCTATCGCGGCGGCTCGCGCGGTCAGACAGATGGCCATCATCGCGAACGAAGACCCGGTTTCGTTATCTGATCGGTTGCCGACCGTCTCGTCGCCCACTCCTCCGTCCGTTCCGGACGGTCTGGAAGATGTCTGGCGGGCCTGGCGCCTGCTGAAGATCGACCACGCAGATCTCTCGACTCAATCGTTGGCGCGAGCTGCGATCGCGGGTCTAGGTGCCGAGGCGGACCCGGCGCTCCGATACCTTTCGCCGGGCGAATTCGACGACATCCGCGACTACTTCGCCGGCGACACGTACGAAGGGATCGGAGCCTTCGTCACGGAATCGGAGCGGGGACCGATGATCGACGAAGTGTTCATCGGCGAACCGGCCGACAAGGCAGGCCTGGTCGAGGGAGACGTGATCCTCTCGGTGGACGGGGCATCAACCGACGGCCTCGAGCTAGAGCGGGTCGTCGAGATCGTCAAGGGCCCGCCGGGCAGCGACGTGGAACTGCTCATCCTTCCCGAAGGTGAGACGGCCCCGAAAACGGTGGTGGTCACCAGGGCCACAGTCCCCGGGCCGTCTCTACGAAGCGAGATCCTGGACGGGGAGATCGGATATATCTGGCTGTTCCGGTTCCACAGGGGGTCGGGCGACGAGTTCCACAAGAGATTGCAATCGTTGATCGACCAGGGTGTTCGTGGAATCGTGCTGGACATGCGGGGGAATCCAGGCGGAAGTCTCGGGTCGGCGGCTCAGATCGCGAGTGAGTTCTTATCGGATGGCTTGGTGATGTACGAGGTGTCGAACGGCGGCGAGCGCGAGGACTGGGCGGTGCGGGACGGTGGGATCGCCCCTGAGCTTCCTCTTGTGGTAATCGTCAATGGCGGGTCGGCCAGCGCAGCGGAGGTTGTCGCCGGAGCACTGCAGGCACACGGTCGCGCACGCCTGTTTGGAAGCAGGACGTACGGCAAGGGTTCCGTGCAGACGTTCCGTCAGATGAGCGACGGGTCTGCTCTGTACCTCACGATCGCGCGTTGGTACACGCCCGACGGGCAGGTCATCCAGGACCGTGGGATATCCCCCGACGTTTCGATCCCCGTCGTCCGCGGATCAACGACCGATGTGTCGCCAGATGTCCCCCTCATTGTCGCCTATACCGAACTGCTCGA
>CAZIBZ010000062.1:0-3770 GCA_964537445.1 uncultured Dehalococcoidia bacterium
CAGATGCCGCATTCAGTGCTACGATTCGTTCTGGCACATGACCTCATTCCGTGACCGCCTGAGCCAGGCATCGACCGACCACCAGAGCCTTCTGTGCGTTGGTCTCGATCCGGACCCCGAACGCATGACTACCCCCGATCTGTTCGAGTTCGGCAGCGCCATCGTGGAGGCGACCTGGGACCTGGCCTGCGCATTCAAACTGAACCTCGCTTTCTATGAAGCACACGGATCGGAGGGTTACCGGGCGATGGAGCGCATCGTGGATGCCATCAACGGCCGCGTTCCGGTGATCGCCGATGCAAAGAGGAACGACATCGGTAATTCGGCCAGATTCTATGCGAAGGGCCTCTTTGAATCCGTCGGTTTTGACGCGGCTGTCGTCAACCCCTATCTGGGAGCGGACGGAGTGGAACCGTTCCTTGAGTACGAGGACCGAGGGATCCTGATCCTCTGTAGAACGTCCAACCCCGGTTCGAAGGACTTCCAGGAACTCATCGTGCAGGAATCTGGGCGAAACCTTCCGTTCTACGAGGTCGTCGCTGAACGGGCGGCGGAGTGGGATACACGGGGGAACGTAGGCCTGGTCGCGGGGGCGACGTTCCCGGATCAGGCGCGAAAGATCCGCGAGATCTGCCCCGCGATGCCCATGCTGCTCCCGGGCGTTGGTGAGCAGGGAGGCGAATTGGAAGCAGCGCTTTCAGCCTCCCTTGATACTCGGGGCCGAGGGGTCATGATCAACGTTTCCAGGGGTGTGATCTTCGCGTCGCAAGGATCGGACTATGCCGAAGCTGCCCGCACGGCGGCGGATACGTACCGGAAACAGATAGAGTCCGCGAAGGACCAGCCGGGCAGCCGGTCGATCTAGGACACTCCAACCAGAGCCAAGACCATTGTTACCGTTGCCAAGCTCGCGACGGTGCTTGCGATGACGATGCTCCCGGCCATCCGAGGCCGTCCGCCGAATTCCGTGGCGAGGATCGTCGTGAAGACGGCGGTGGGCATCGCTGAAGACACGATCAAGACTCGTGCGGACAGACCTTCGAAATCAAGGAGCGCGACGAGTCCGCTGGCGATCGCCGCCGATACGAACAGTCGGAGTACCAAGGCTCCGGCGATGGCGGGCCCATCCGACATCGACCTGTTCGATGCGACCTGGATGCCGAGTACCACGAGCATTCCCGGTACTGCCCCGCTTCCTAGCAATTCCGTCGACCGGACAAGCGCTTCTGGCAGCATCGCTCCGGTTGCTCCCACGGATACTCCGGCGACGGCGGCGTAGGCCGCTGGCAGCGTCGCGACCGCGCGCAGCCCTGTGGATACCCCCCCTCCTGACTGTGCGGTCAAGAACACGCCGACCGTCCATCCGAGGATTGCCTGGATGACGAAAAACACAATTGCGACGCTGAACCCTGCGGCTCCGTACGCGAACAGGGCAACGGGCAGACCATAGTTACCGGCGTTCATGAACAGCACGGAAACGATGAACGTTCCACGCGAGCCCCCATCCATTCGAAGCGTTAGCGCGACGGCGAAGGACAGGGCGTAGAGCGCTCCGAGCAACAGGATGCTGAACAGGGCGATCCGGCCGATGTCCGTGATCGTGACCTCGGTGGTCGCGAGCGCGTGGAACACCAACGCTGGGCTGAACAGGTAGACGATCACTGAATTCAACGGCCCAACGGGCAGGGGTCGGAACCGATGCACCACGGCTCCGGCGGCAGCGATCAGGAATATCGGCAGGACGACACGGCCGACGATGTCGGCTAGCGGCACGATACCCCCGGTCGGTTGGGGACTCGAGTGCTACCATCGCCACAATCCGTGGGAGATGCCGAAAGACGCGTCCGGACCATCAATGGCACGAGAGATACCGGAGATCCGGGTCGGAGACGTCGTGCGGATGCGGAAAGCGCATCCATGCGGTGGCGATCAGTGGACCGTGACTCGGATCGGCGCTGATGTCGGCATCCTGTGTTCGACTTGTGGCCGGAGAGTCATGCTCGATCGGCTCGTCTATGAGCGTCGCGTGAAGCTGGTGGTCGAACAAGGCCCGCCGATAGAGACACCTTCGAACCGGCCAACGCTCGGCACTACAGAAGCTACCCAGGGTTCCGCGCCGCCTTTAGCGTCTTCAGCAGACTCGGGGCCTCCGCAAGTGTCCGAATAACCGGGCAATCGTGGTGTCGGATATCGGAGCCATTCCGATCGATCAGGACTGGTTGGATGCCGACTCCCCTGGCACCCGTTACGTCGCCGAGGTACTGGTCGCCGATGTGTATCGCCTCTTCGGGTTCTACGCCCACTCGCCTTAGCGCTTCTAGGAATATCGGTGCGTTCGGCTTCGAAGCTCCAACTTCACCCGACGTCACGACAAACGCAAGTCGGTCCTGGATGCCCAGATCTTCCGCGATTTCCCAAAGGTTGTCATTCATGTTCGAGATCAATCCGACGGTGTAACCCTGGGAGTGCAGCGAATCAAGCATAGGTCTCACGTCGTCGAACAACGCGAACCCGTTGCCCGTTCGGCGGACGGCGGCGAAGATGGCGCTGGCCGTGTCCACATCGACGTCGGCTCCCGCGCCCAACAGAAGGAGCTGCTCGTATCGCGACCAGAACTCCCGTACCTCGTGGCGGCTCCGAACGGCCAACGCCCTTGCCCCGTTCTCGCGCGAAAGGAATTCGTCTGCCGCTACGTACGATCTTTGGATCGCCTCCGGCTCGACTCGGACACCGAGCGACTCTGCAGCCTGCGCCTGGACTTGCTCGCGGGGCGGGTCGAATCGCGCGATCGTGTTATAGAAATCAAGGAACACAGCGCGGATTCGTGGCATGGCCCGCCGATTCTATCAGCGGCGTCGGCGCCAACCGCTGACGTTGTTGACCCCCGGTGGGTGGCGTCATAGCATGACGCCATGAAGGTGGATGTAGGTCCATTGGACGGTTTCAGTCGTCCCGGATCGCCAGATCAGGCATCGTGTACTGCGCGGTGCTTTTTCTTTTCCTGCTCGCCAAAGGCTTGATGGAGATAACGAATGAATTCCAGCCTAATCGGGAAGATCGAAAAGGCGCGGCGTTATGCCGAAGAACGCGACTCCCGGATATCGTTCGAGGGGTTTTCGGTTCGGATCCGTGGTGACAATACGGGGCACTCCGTCGAATATGAAGACGGCGAATTCTCCTGCGATTGCAGCTTTTTCCCGAGTTGGGGTACGTGCAGTCACGTCATGGCCCTGGAACGGATCCTGGACGGGATGCTGCCGGACGTTTCGCAACGACCCGGAGCCAAGGACCCGGCCCAGCAGGGGTTTTCTCTCTAGGACCTCGCGAAGACGCGATTACGAATCGCCAGGGGCGCTCATTCGAGATCGCAATCGAGCATAGGTCTGCTCCAGGGTTTCCGGGAGCACCTTCGCGCCAGCGATGACCGGCATGAAGTTCGTGTCTCCGGCCCAACGGGGCACAACATGGATGTGGAGATGGTCGGGCGCTCCGGCCCCGCCCGCAGTCCCGACGTTCATCCCGATGTTGAACCCTTCAGGCCGGTACTCGTCGGTGAGCGCCCGCACGGCCCTCTGCGCCAATGCCCACAGTTCACGCCCGGTCTCTGCCACCAATGCGCTGAAGTCGCCACCGTGGTCGAATGGCGTCGCCATCACGTGCCCCGTGCTGTACGGGTACTTGTTCAGCATCAGATATGCGTTTGATCCTCGCTGCAGGATGAGCGAACCCGCATCATCCCCCGCCCGGGGTCCATCGCAAAGGAAGCAGCC
>CAZIBZ010000063.1:0-9294 GCA_964537445.1 uncultured Dehalococcoidia bacterium
AACCCGGACCCGGCGATGATCAGAAGTGGATAGATCGGCAACAGGTAGCGCATGAACTTGACCTGTTGCCCGCCGAGGATCAGCAGCGGCACCAACACCGCGGCCGCGAGCAAAAGTATCCCGGGGTTCCGTTCCTTGAACCCTTTGACCGAGATCCAGGCGACCCCAACGAGGGCGGTGACGCCAAGAGGCAACCCAAGGCCCCAGACGATCAGGTTCCTGAGGTGATAAACGAACGGGGAGGTCTGCAGATACTGGATCGTGTATGGCAGTTCGACGTCCCCGCGCGCCATCCGCGCCTGGAACAGAACGTCATCGCTGAAGGCATCCCAATCCAGCAGGGCGTACGGCTGTCCCATCGCGAACGCCACCAGTGAGAGAGAGGCAGCCGCGACGCCGCCCAGGAGCAGGTTCGTCGGCCATCCTGATTCATTCTTCTGCTGCCGAAGGATCACAATCACCCACGCGGCGGCGACCGGTCCCACGAACAGGAGAGCAGCTGTCTTCGTGGCTATGGCGAGCCCCGCGAGCGCGGCGGCCGCGTAGCCCCAGCAGAGCGATCGACCGGACACGAATAGGAGCGCCGCACCCGTGGCACCGGTGGTGAAGGTCGCCATCAAGGGGTCGACGGTGTAGAAGTGACTGAGCTGGATCGGCAAGACCGCTACTGCGTACAGCAACGCGGTCAACAACCCCGCGATTTCGCCGAACAACCGGCGGGCGATCAGCGCCGCGAGGACCAGCGTGAACACATCCGCAACCCCAGACAACGCCCGCCAGAGAACTACATCGGCGGGGATGAACGAAGCGGAGTCCCGAAATGTCGCAGCCAACCCGGAGACCGCACGAAAGACGTACAGGGGAAGAGAGCCGTAGTTGAACCAACGCGGGTTGAGCGGGCTTTCCGAGGAGAAGATATCGCCCACGGATCCGGGCCACCCAAGCCCATAGACGGCAGTGCTGATGGCCCATTCGTCCGGGTGAAACGCCCCCCAATCGAGCCCGACGAAACGAAGGGCGAGGGCGAGAACGACGATCACCGCATATGGGAGGGCAGGGGACCGAAGGTCGAAACGTCGAGACACGGCTCAGTCGGGGCGGGAAACGAACGGCGCCCGGCCGTCGACGGCCGGGCGCCGGGTGATGCTGGTGGTGGTCAGATTCCCTTCTCGGCCACGAAATTGGCAAGGTCCGCGACGCGGCAACTGTATCCCCATTCGTTGTCGTACCAGGCGACGACCTTGACGAGGTTCCCGCCAATCACCATCGTCGAAAGGGCATCCAGGATCGCACTATGATCGTGACCCCTGAAGTCCGAGCTAACGAGAGGCTCATTCGAGTACTCCAGGATGCCTTTCATGGTCTTCTCCGAAGCCTCTTTGTACGCGTTGTTCACGTCGTCCGCCGTAACGTTCGTCCCAACCTCCGCGGTGAAATCAACGATCGACACCGTCGTCGTTGGTACGCGGTACGCCATGCCGTGGATCTTTCCGTTCAGTTCGGGGAGCGTGAGTCCGACCGCGCGCGCGGCGCCCGTGCTGGTGGGAACGATATTTGCGGCCGCGGCCCGCGCCCGCCTCATGTCATCGTGAACTTGGTCCAGTAGATTCTGATCGTTCGTGTAGGCATGGATCGTCGACATCAGTCCCTTGTTGACAGTGAAATTGTCGTGCAACACCTTCGCGACCGGCGCGATGCAGTTGGTCGTGCATGAAGCGTTCGAAATCACTCGATGCGCGCCCGGGTCATACTTGTCATCGTTGACGCCCAGGACCATGGTCAGGTCCTCGCCCTTCGCCGGCGCAGAGATGATGACCTTCTTCGCCCCACCCTCGAGATGGCCCGCAGCTTTCGATGCGTCGGTGAAGATACCGGTAGATTCCACGACGATGTCCGCACCGAAATCGCCCCACGGGATACGGGACGGGTCGCGCTCAGCGACCACTTTGACGTCCTTCCCATCGACTACCAACGAGTCTTCGCCCGCCTCGACGGTGCCCGGAAATCGGCCATACGTGCTGTCGTACTTCAGCAGATGAGCGTTCGTTTCGGGACTCGTCAGGTCGTTGACCGCAACGATCTCCAGGTCGTCCGGGTAGCGCTCCATGGTCGCTTTCAAGACTTGCCGACCTATCCGACCGAACCCGTTGATTCCTATTCGAGTGGCCATCTGTACTCCTTTCGTCGCGCCCCTGAACCCCCTGGCGCCGCTGGCTCATTCTAACCGCCCAACCCCGCTCGGTCCGTCCATGGAAATGTCGCTGTGGAAAATCCGTGTCTGGTACAATGCACACGCTTTCGACACTGGTTCTGGCCACGCTCACCGTGTTCTAATCCTCGCCCGTCCGAACGCATGCGAGCGCTTACTTGTTGAGGAGTGTCGGTGGAAAGGAGCGCTGCATGAACATCTATGTGGGCAATCTGCCTTATGAGTTCTCAGATGATGAACTTCGGACCGCGTTCGAGCCACACGGAGCCGTCGAGTCGGCCCGCGTCATCATCGATCGCTACTCGGGTCGGTCCCGCGGATTCGGATTCGTGGAGATGGCGAATCCAACCGAGGGTCAGGCTGCGATCACGCAGATGAATGGCCGAGAGATGAAGGGCCGCCCGCTAACCGTGAACGAGGCACGGCCACGCGACGACTCTGGTCGTGGTGGTGGCGGAGGTGGCAACGGAGGAGGCGGTGGTGGCGGGCAACGCTACTAGGGTTCGCCCTAGCTACTGAGCCCTCGGAACGCGCCCGGCCCGGCATAGCGTCCGGCGCGTTCCAACTCTTCTTCGATCTCAAGCAACCGATTGTATTTTCCGGTGCGTTCGCCGCGAGCGGGCGCACCGGATTTTATTTGGCCGGCACCCGTCGCGACGGCGAGATCCGCGATCGTGGTGTCGGTCGTTTCACCAGATCGGTGACTGATCACGCACGCGTAACCGGCGCCGCGTGCCATCTCGATCACGTCCAACGTCTCCGTCAAAGTGCCGATCTGATTCAGCTTGATCAATACCGCATTCGCAACGTTTTCCGCGATACCGCGCGACACGCGCTCGTTGTTGGTCACGAACAGATCGTCGCCCACGAGTTGCACTCGTGACCCCATGGACGCGGTCAGCGCGGCCCATCCGCCCCAATCGTCCTCGGAGATTCCATCTTCGATGCTGATCAACGGGTAGGTGTTCACCCAGTCGGAGTAGAGACCCGCCAATCCGGGGGCGTCCACCGTCCTTCCCTCTCGCTCGAGTCGGTATGTCCCAGACTCATCGATGAACTCGGTGGCGGCAACGTCCAAGGCCAGATAACAATCAGTACCAGGTTGGTAGCCGGCGCGGGCGATCGCTTCGACGATCAACTCCGCCGCATCGCGGTTCGACCCAAGCGAAGGCGCGAACCCTCCCTCATCACCGATATTCACACTCAAACCGCGCTCCCCGAGCAAGCGTTTCAGCGCCTGATAAACCTCAGATCCCATGCGCAGTGCGTCATGAAAGTTCGGAGCGCCAGCAGGCACAACCATGAATTCCTGGAAATCCGTCGACTCCGCCGCGTGTGCTCCTCCGTTCAGGATGTTGAACATCGGCACTGGCAGTACCCGCGCGTTCGATCCTCCGAGATATCGATAAAGCGGGACGTCAACCGAATCGGCTGCGGCTTTGGCGATCGCCAGCGAGGCGCCGAGAATGGCGTTGGCGCCGAGACGGGACTTGTTTGGAGTCCCGTCGAGTTCAATCAACTCATCGTCGATCGCAGCCTGGTCGAGGGCGTCTGCTCCGTCAAGAGCGTCGGCGATCTCGCCGTTGACGTTCGCGACCGCCTGGAGCACTCCTCGTCCGCCGTACCGTGCCTCATCTCCATCGCGCAACTCGTGTGCCTCGTGGGACCCGGTGCTTGCTCCGGACGGGACACCCGCAATTCCCTTCGAATCGTCGTCAAGCCAGACCTCGACCCGGACCGTCGGGTTTCCTCTCGAGTCGAGGATCTCGGAAGCTTTGATGCTTTCGATCGAACTCAAATCTCAGCTCCTAATCTGAATCTGAAGACCGCCGAGCCGCCAGCTCGACCGCGAGGGAGGCAGCCTCTGCCGGAGTATCAACCCGGTGGATACCATCCTCGATCCGCCGACCGGCGAGGGAAAGCTCCCAACTGTTCAGCGCCACCACTGGGATGTTGTCGACCAGCGCGAACCCGATCTCCGTCAAGGTCCCATAGCTGCCGTCGATCGCGATGGCAGCTGCCCCGGACCGAACGACCAGCGGGTTCCGGGCAAAACCGATGCCAGTGGGGATCCGGATCTGGACCCACTGGTTTGCGTCTTCGGCACGGCTGGAGGGAAGAATACCGACGGTCAGTCCACCCTCGGATGCCGCGCCTCGGCACACGGCCTCCATCACTCCGCCAAGACCCCCACAAACGACTCCGACTCCCTTTTTCGCGAGAGCACGGCCAACATCTTCGGCGGCCTTGGCCATCTCCGCTGTGGGTCGAGCGCCGCCGATGACGGCGATAAGCGTGGGGGTTTCCATGGGGAAAAGGGCGCACGTAGTATAGCTGACGGACCCAACCGGCCCCGAACCGCGTTAGCGCGGCAGCCGTTCGACGGCGACTTCGAATCCGGCTGGTTGTCGAGTCGCCGGGGCCATCGGCATGATCATCAGCGCAGCTTCCGTATATTCGCGACCGAGGCCACGGAGTTCGACGCTCCCGAGCTGCCGCTCATCGAGGTCGAACGGGATGATCTCGTGTGTCCCATCGGCCCGGACCAGCAGCAACCGCACCTCGAACTCCTGCCCGACGGTTCCGTCGCTGAATAAGAACCCGTCAGCTTCCCAATCACCCGGACCAGCCGACGGATCCCACGAGTATCCAACCGCGGGGAGAAACGCCCCACCGAGCGCAAACCCCGTGAGGTTTACCGCTCCGTCGGTCACGTATTCGATTCGCACCATGATCTCTGATCCTTGATACGCCGATAGATCGACCGTTTCATCGATCCATTGACCTCCGGAACCCCCTCCGCTGTTTCCCGTGTATCCGGGACCGAATGCCTGACCGATCGGGTTCTCCAGCTCTGAAACCATCGACGGGCTGGCAACAGGCTCCCAGGTTTCCCCGTCGTCCGCAGAGACGACGACATAGGCGAAGTCCCATATTTCTTCGATCTCGTGCCAGATGTGAAGGGTCAATTCGGCATCCTCCGCGTCCCGAAGATCGAATGATCGGGTCAGAGTGGCGTCAGTTGCGTCCTCCCCACCAGTCCACCACGACGATGCGGGTTCGTGGTCGGCTTCGGGGATGAGCCGCCCGACGAACTGTCCCTGGAAACGCAGCAGGTAGCTCTCGTCACTCGCGAGGTTCAGCGCAACGTAATACGGCGCAAATTGCGGAGCGTGACGCTCATCGAAACTGGTCGGCTCTCGGATCGTCCTGCTCGGCGACAGGCGCACTTGTCGGTCCGGGTACGGGTTCCACGTTGACTTTGTGTCCAGGTAGTTCGCGGATCCCCACTCCGCCAGCAGATCGCGCCATGACAGGTCGTAGCCCTGTTCCTCCAGGTACGCATCGATTCCGAGGAAGCCATCCTCCTGTCGTGCCACGAAACGCCCCAAACCCCCGTTAATGTCCGGGTAGTGGAGCCACATGTAGTGCATCAACAATCCGGCGGATCCGTAGTCCGCCGCCGTTCCGATCCCCGCCGTCCAGGCATTCAGTTGATCGGCGTGCCGGGTCACGTACGCGTTGATGAACACTTCACCGTCATCGAAGAGCAGGTTCGCGAGCACTGAGAGACCTTCGTTCACCCAACCTTCCTCGTCTGGGTCGGTCGCCCGGTGAAACGCGTGCTGGAGCTCGTGGGCGACCAACCCGACGTAGATCGGGGAACCCGGCACGGCATACCCGGAGTTCAGGTAGATCAGCCTTCGCCGATTGCTGAATGGATAGATGTCTGGTGGATATTCGTCAGTCGGATCGTAGTATCCGGCCGCCGCCGGGAGTACCAGATGCAACATGGCGATGGGCCCGAATTCGCCGTCACCCGAAGGAGACCCGAACGTCGAGATGATCGAAGGGTATATCTCGTTCTCGAAGACCCGCCCGGCCTCGATCAGTGACTCATCCGACAGGTTCGTCCCGTTTTCGGCGTACAGGTCGGCGTGCAGTGTCGAATGACGCAACGTTGCCTCAACCTGAAATGCGACGTCCCGGTTCAGGTCGAGCGCCCACAGCGTTGTCGAGTCCCCGACGTTCTGCCGCGGAAGCACGGAGAAACTCTGGCCTGATGCGATCTTTCCGAGGCGTTCGGCCAGATCATAGAGGTCCAGCCCGGGGATCGCAGGTTGGTTCTCGAACGTCAGCGGCCGTCCCGCTATCACCGGAATCAGCGTCGGCGTCGCGGCCAGAGGGGGTGTGGGAACCGGGGGAAGCTGGGTCGGCGGTGCGTGGGTCGGCGTCGAGGTGGCTCGGACCTCGACGGGAACCGTGTCTTCAGCTTTGGCCGTTGGCGTGGGCTGCGAAAGAGGAGTCGGCGAGGCGTCCCGGGTCGTCTCCCGGGCGTTCTCTGTCGGAACGGTATCGGGCGTGTCCGAGGTAGCCGTTGGGGCAGGAGCGGACTGGCATGCCGCCACGATGAGCATCGCGGACGACAGGGCGGCAGGCATCCAGAGAGTGACGCGTCCGTTTCGACGCCGCGAACTTTCGGGCATCGGTTAGTTGAACTTGTTCATGGCGCGTTCCAGTCCTTCACCTACCAGGACTTCAACGCACTCAGCGGTCCGACTCAAAGCCTCGTTCAGCGTTGCTTCCTCATCGGGGCTGAACCGCCCAAGGACATGTCCGATAGCGTCGCGACCGTTGGCCTCCGGGCGACCGATTCCGATGCGAAGCCGCGGGAACCGGTCAGTCCGAAGGGCGCCGATCACGGAGCGCATACCGTTATGCCCGCCCGCGCTCCCGTAGGGACGAAGGCGCGTCTTCCCCAGTGGGAGATCGAGGTCGTCATACACGATCAGGATCTTCGATGCCGGAGTGTTCGTCCGGCGGGCGAGCGGGCCGACAGATTCGCCACTCACGTTCATGAACGTCTGAGGGAGCGCAAGGGTTACCGGGACGCCTTCTATGGAACCGGTGCCAACCAACGCGTTCGCTCGACGAGTATCCATCGCGATCGCGTGCTTGCGTGCGAGATGTTCGATGGCCATCCCTCCGGCGTTATGCCGGGTCTTGCGGTATCGTCCGCCGGGGTTGCTCAGTCCGACGACAAGATAGCCTCGGCGGTCGCCCGGTTCGGAATCGTCGTTGTTTTCATCGGCAGGCCATTCGGCCCCGAATAGCCCGCGTGACATCCTGCGTAGCTGTTGCATCGATCCGATTGGGAGCGAGCCGTCCATTCTTCAATCGGCAGGGCGGAGGTTCCGCGCGTCTTCGACCATCCGCAGGAATTCGACCTCGCCGATCACCGGCGTTTCGAGTTTCCGCGCACGATCAAGCTTCGAACCGGGAGCCTCACCGGCGACGACGAAAGACGTCCGTTTCGTGACATTCCCTGAAGCCTTTCCCCCCAGGTCGCGGACAACGGCTTCGGCCTGACCACGAGATAGTCGATCGAGTCGACCGGTGATGACGAACTCCCGGTCCCTCCAGGGAAGGTCTACGGCCAGTCGGACGGTGGTCGGTTCCATCGTCACCCCCGCAGACCGCAGGCGGTCGACCAGGCCGACATTGGACTCGTCCCTGAACCATTCGTGCACACTCTTCGCCACGACCGGTCCGATCGAATACACGTCCTGGAGCTCTTCCGGCTCCACCTCGGCCAGCTTATCGATGCTGCCGAATCGCTCCGCGAGAATGGCGGCGGTTTCGAAACCAACGTGCCGGATACCAAGGCCGAAGACCACACGATCCAGGGGTCGTCCTTTCGATTCGTCTATGGCGGCGATCACGTTCTCGGACGACCGTTCACCCATTCGGTCAAGCGACACCAATTGGTCCTTCGTTAGCGAAAAAAGATCGGCAGGGTCGCGGATCAGCCTTTCTTCCAATAGGAGTCCGACCAGGGAGTCACCGACACCATCGATGTCCATCGCCTGCTTGCTCACGAAATGTTTCAACAACTCGTAGCTCTGGGCCGGGCAGGCCGCGTTCGTGCAGCGGTGCATCGCGTCGCCGTCGGCCCGCGAGACCGGTCCGTCACACACCGGACAGCGATTCGGCATCTCGAACCGCCGTTCGGCCCCGGTCCGCACATCCATCGACGGGCCGACGACCTGCGGCACAACCTCACCGGCCCGCTGGACGATGACCATGTCGCCGACTCGGATGTCTTTCGTTTCGATATAGTCCGCATTGTGCAAAGTCGCCATCTTCACGGTGACACCCGACACCTGGACCGGCTCGAGGATCGCGAAGGGGTTCAACGCGCCGGTCCTGCCAACGTTGACCTCGATCTGATTCAGCCTGGTCAGCGCTTGTTCCGCCGGGTACTTGTACGCGATCGCCCAGCGGGGCTCACGGCCCACCTGCCCGAGGAGACCATGGAGCCTGAAGGGGTTCACCTTGACCACGATCCCGTCGGTTCCGTAGTTCAGCGACTCCTCGGCGGCCAACGATCCCTTGTAGTACGCGCTCACCTGCGGCAGGCCTTCGGCGAGAGAAATGTCAGGGCTGACCCGGAATCCGAGAGACCGGAGCCATTCCAGCGTGTCCCACTGGTTACTCGGTGTTCGCCCTCCCTCCGACCATCCCAACCCGTACATGAAGATATCGAGCGGTCTTGACGCGGTGGCTGACGAATCGAGCTGCCGGATAGCCCCCGCCGCGGCGTTTCTGGGGTTCGCGAACGTCTGCTCACCCCGGGTCTCGCGCTCCGCGTTGAACGCGAGGAAGCGGTCTCTTGGGAAAATGACTTCTCCTCGGACCTCGAATCGGTCGGGGAGATCAGCGCCTTCCACACGGAGCGGGATGCTCCTCACGGTTCGGAGGTTCTGCGTGACGTCCTCGCCCTCCATACCGGTTCCCCGAGTGGCACCTCGCAACAACACGCCACCCTCGTACGTGAGAGCTACGGCCAGGCCATCGAACTTCGGTTCGCAGACCAACGCGAACTCTTCGCCGGGGACGATGCCTTGGACCCGCCGGTACCAGGCCTCCAGACCATCGTCATCGAACACATTCGCGAGGCTCAGCAGCGGCCGAGGATGGGTGACCGTCTGGAATCCCTCGGATGGCTCACCCGAAACGCGTTGGGTCGGCGAATCGAGCGTCACCAGATCCGGGTTTGCCTCTTCGAGCCGGCGCAGCTCTCG
>CAZIBZ010000064.1:0-2542 GCA_964537445.1 uncultured Dehalococcoidia bacterium
ACGCGGATCAAGATGCCGTTCCCGGATTACGTCGCGGCATTGCTCGGCGCCACCTCGGTCGTTGCCGCTCTGGAGCACCGGGAACAAACAGGCGAGGGCCAACTGGTCGAAATCGCTCAGCTCGAGGGACAGGCTCATTTCCTGGGGACCGCGATCCTGGACTACGTGATCAACGGGACGAAACCAGAGCCGCGCGGGAACTTCAGCGAAACGCACGCCCCACACGACGTATACCGTTGCCTCGGCCTGGACGCCTGGGCCGTGATCGCCGTTGAGAACGACGAACAGTGGACCGCCCTGATCGGGGTGTTAGGGAATCCGTCCTGGGCGACTGAGGACCGATTCTCGACTCTCGCCGGGCGCGTCGCGAATAAATCAGACCTGGACGAGCGCCTGAGCGAATGGGCCGGTGACATGACGCCGCACCAGGTGGAGCGAGCGCTCCAAAAGGCGGGCGTCCCGGCCAGCACCGTCGCGACCGCCGAGGACCTCTACTTCGATCCGCACCTGCGTGACCGGATCGAGGGGATCGTGGCGATCGACCATCCGGAGGCCGGGGTGATCGAACATCAAGGTATCAACGTCAATCTTTCGCTGACGCCCGGCACGGCCGCGCGCCACGCCCCCGCGAAGGGACAACAGAACGCGTACGTGTTCCAAGAACTGCTCGCGCTGGGCGAGGATCGGGTCAAAGAGTTAGTCGAGAGCGGGGCACTGCGATAAGAGCGTGACCGACGCCATGACGAATCCACGATACGTGCTGAATGTGCTCGGTCAGGACCGGCCCGGCATTGTCGCGGCCGTGTCCCGAGCGATGACGGATGCAGGCTGCAATATCGAAGATTCCTCGATGACGATGCTCAGGGGAGCGTTCGCGATGATCCTGATCATCACGGTCCCCGCGGGCGCCGAGAATCCCCTGCGGACCGCGATGGTCGGAATCACCGCGACTCAGGGGTTACAGGTCCATATCGATCCGTATCCAGAGGCCGACGAGGGTCTTCGCCGCACCGTTGAAGGAGTTTCGTACTCGTTAACGCTCCACGGGGCCGATCATCCCGGGATCGTGGCGGCGGTGACCGAGATGCTGGCGTCAGATTCGATCAACGTGGTTGATCTCTCGACTCATGTCGTGGAGGGATCGACGCCCGTTTACATCATGACGATGGAACTCGTGGTCCCGGAATCCGTGGACAATGCCGGACTCCGCGGTCGTCTCGAAAAGCTCAGCGAGGAGATCCATTGTGCGATTTCGCTCACCGAGATCGAGACGGCGACACTGTAGCGAACCCGCGTGGGTGTCCTAGAGATCCTCCCGTACCCAGATGACGCACTCTCGTCGAAGGACAATGCCGAGCTAGACCCCGCCGACCCAACGGTCGATGAGGTCCTTCAAGACCTGGCGGACACTCTGGACGCATCACCAGGCGTCGCGCTCGCCGCGCCTCAGATCGGCCATGCGGTCCGCGCGATCATCGTCGACGTCACGAGGGACCGAAGACCGGAACGCCGCGTGGGTCACGGGCGAACGTTGATGCTCAATCCGATCATCACCCAGACCGCAGACGCATACCGCGTCCGCGAGGGTTGCCTCAGCGTTCCCGAGTACACCGGGAACGTGACGCGCTACCGACAGGCGGTCGTCAAGGGGTATGTACCGGAATCCGGGGTTCGGGAATTGCAGTGCAAGGGCTTCGAGGCACTGGCGTTCCAGCACGAAGTCGATCATCTGAACGGCACGCTCTTCCTGGATCGGGTCGAATCGGTCAGAAGGGATCTGTTCCGCCGAGCCCCTTGAATCCGATTTCGGCTGCCCTGCCTTATGCTGGTTCGCGTTCGTGGGCAGGCAGGTCGGGGGGGCCAGCGTGGAACAACGGCGGAGTAGTGAAGCGGCGGACGCCGCCGCCGCGGCCGCCGCCGCGGCCGCCACCCAGCCCGAATGGCTTCCGATCCCGGCATTGATCCGGCGCAACACGCTCTACTTCGCACTTGCGCAAGCGATGCAGGGTGCCGCAATGCAGGTCGCCATCACGGTCAGCGCGCTCATGGTCGTTGCACTTCTCGGTTCTTCCGCATGGGCGGGGATCGGCGGTGCCATCCTGGGAATCAGCCGCCTGATCGCTGCGTATCCAATGGGGCGGATCACCGACGCGCTCGGTCGCAAACCCGGGATGATGGCCGGACTCGCAATGGGCCTGATCGGTTCCTTGGTTCTTGCGTTTGCGATGCCCATGGATTCGTTCGTCGTGTTCCTCGTAGGGATGAGCATCCTTGGACTGGGCGTCGGTGCCGTGATGCAACTGCGCGTCGCTGCCGCCGACATGTACCCGCCCGCTCGCCGAGCCGAAGGCCTCGGTTGGGTTTTGACGGGAAGCGTCGTTGGTGCATTCGTGGGACCGATCATCATCGGTGCTGCGGCGCTAATCGCCGAGGAAACGGGTTTCGACGAGATCGCTATCTCATGGACGTTGGTCCCGATCGGGGTCGTGCCCGCGATGGTCATGGTCCTGCTGGTCCGACCCGACCCGAAGCAGATCGCGTT
>CAZIBZ010000065.1:0-3862 GCA_964537445.1 uncultured Dehalococcoidia bacterium
GCACCGCGGCCAGCGCGATCAGCGACACCAACAACACGAACCGGGCAGGGTTCTTCATCTTTACCACTATCCCCCGGCGATCGCCGGGACGATCACGATCTCATCGCCGTCGTTCAGCCCCGTATCGAGACCGCGGATGTAATGAACGTCATTGCCGTTCAGGAAGATCGAGATGAACGGGTGGATGTTCCCGCTGTCCTCATCTAGCACGCGGTCCCGCAATCCGGGGAACTGGTCATCGAGAGCGTTTATCGCCTCCGCCAGCGTCCCGACCGGTACGTCAAGTTGGTCCGCACCGTCGGTGATTCGGCGGAGCGCCGTCGGGACCTTCAACGATGCGACCATGTGCCGTTCCTTACTCGTGTACCGGTCTGCTGGGACTCGGTGTCCCAAACCGGCAGAGGCTCAGTATACCGCCCGCGGCCCCGCATCCCCGTAACCTCCCTCACGACGGCGAACGAGCAAGGGGCCCTGCGCCAAGGAGGGTTGGCGTGGGCCCCTGGTGGGTGAAGTGCTATTCGGAACCGGGGTTACCCGGAGGTCTGAACGATCCGTCCGGCAATCGTGTAGAAGCCCGGCTGAAGGTCGTCCTTCGGCTCGATCGTGATTACGACTCCATCATTTTCGTTCAATCCGGTCTCCGCATCGACCGACATCAGCCAGGTGCCGATGTTCAGTTGACCCTCGGAGGTCAGACCGTCGTCGTCCATCGACCGGTCGCACACTTCAGCGGTCGAGTCTGACTCCGAGAACTCCTCGACCTCGACGTCGATTCCGTACGGGACGTTCAACTCGCGGACCGCGGACGCGTCGGCGTCGCTGTCGTTCTGGAGGTAGAGGCACGTCAGGACGTTCTCGCCGACATTCAGCTCCATCGCGATCGTGAACTCGGTTCCTTCATCGTTCCGGGTTGTCACCGCGTCGTCGGCGTCATACGTCGCCGGGTTCGCGCCCAGGGGCATGTCAGTGTCCAGCACGATCGCCTGCTCAACTGTTAGGCCGGCAGATCCCGTCACGGCACCGTTCAACACCGGCCCGACCGCCTGTCCGGCAGCCAGTCCCATCGCGGCGAACGCCACGATCGTCGTCCAAACGGGGATCCCAACGCGCCCGATGCGGATCTTCCGGCGCGCTGCCCTCTTCAATCGTCGGGTGTTCAAGGCAGGTCTCCTCTCGGCTGGAAGCGATCAGGACCACTCCGTTCACCGGTCGCACGTATTCGACCGACACGCCGATGGTGCCTCGTGGGCTGGTAGAGGATGAAGCAACTGAACGGATACGCCGGGCATCCGCGCGGTATCCCAAAAGACAGGTGTGTCAGTTAGGGAACCGAACTCCATTCGGTTCGATCCGCCGGATCAACCTCGACCGTCTAGCCGCCAAGTGCGTCCTTGACCCGGTCGAAGAACCCCCGGTCACCGGTGGATTCGCTCAGCTCGTCCGAGTCTGGCAGCGTCGCCGCCAGCTGTTCCATGAGCGACCGTTGCTCGGCGGAGAGCCGCTCCGGCACCACCACCGATACCACGACCACGATGTCACCCCGCCGTCGCGTCGCGTGCACATCCGGCACGCCAAGTCCGCGAAGCCGGAACGCGTGGCCTGATTGGACCCCCGCCGGGATCCGCACGGTCTCTTCGTCTCCTTCCAGCGTCGTCACCGTCGTTTCGGTGCCCAACGCGGCCTGCGCCATGTTCACCGGGAGTTCGTACACCAGATCGAGGTCTTCCCGCTCGAACCGGGGGTGTTGGCCCACGCTCAGGTCAACGTAGAGGTCCCCCGGAGGGCCTCCGTTCACGCCGGCCTCGCCCTCGCCTCCGAGTCGGATCCGGTTCCCGTCTGCTACGCCGGCCGGGACTGCGACGGCCACCTTTCTCGGGTTACGGATGCGCCGCGCCCCTCGGCACTCGTCGCAAGGCTCGGAGACCGTTGTTCCTTCGCCCTTGCACCGGCTGCACGGTGTGATGTTCACGTACTGGCCGAACAGGCTCTGCTGGCTGCGACGGACCTCTCCACTCCCCTTGCAGAGCGTGCAAACGACCGGTGAAGAGCCGGGCGCAGCTCCGCTCCCCCTACAGGTCGAGCATTGCTCGTACCGCGGGAACTCCACTTCGGTTTCCGTACCCAGGACGGCATCCACGAACGAGACGTCGACCTCGATCCGGAGGTCGTCTCCCCGTTGAGCCGAGGACCGTGTCCTGCCCCGGTTGTTCCCCATGCCGCCGAAGAACGCGTCAAAGATATCGCCGAACCCGCCGGTGAACCCCGCTGCGCCATCGAAGCCCCGACCGCCGACTCCCTCTCCGCTCAACCCCGCGTGCCCGAACCGGTCGTAGACCGCCCGTTTCTCGGGGTCCCTCAGGATCTCGTACGCCTCGTTGATCTCCTTGAATCGGCCCTCCGCGTCGGAATTCTTGTTCCGGTCCGGGTGGAAGTCGAACGCGAGCTTCCGGAACGCCTTCTTGACGTCCTCGGGGGTCGCCCCCCGGGGAACGCTCAGAACGTCGTAGTAGTCGCGCTTGGTGGTCATGGTTGCTGGTCGAGTTGCCGGTCCAGAGCACCTTGGAATGTGCCCGTATCCATCGTCATAAGTATAGCTTTGGGTGGGTGGCGGCTACGACATTCGATCGCCGCGCCGCGCGTCCGGACCGGCGTTCGACAGCCACTCGTTCAGCAGGCCCTCTTCATTGAGCAGCGCCCCCGCGGCCGAATCCGGGTCCAGGTCACCGCTCTCCACCTTCCGGAGCAGGGAGCCAACGTCTCCATCCGCCCCGGCCGCCTTCCGCACGCGCGCGTGGATCTCCTCTCGGATGGAGCGCATCAACTCGCCGCGGCGTTGTTCCCTTCGCGTCGACTCCAGATGGCCCGACTCCGTCGAGACCCGCAGGTGGTTCGCGATCGACTCCGCCAGCCCCTCGATCCCGATACCACGGAACGCCTGGGCCTCGAGGACCGGCACTTCCCACCACTCCGTCGTTCGCGTGCCCAGGTGCACGTTCAATGCCAGGTCCGCGGCCATGCGCTTCGCGCCGGTCCGGTCGGCCTTGTTCACGACGAAGATATCCGCGATCTCCATCAGTCCGGCCTTCATCGTCTGGATCGCGTCTCCCGCTTCGGGCACCACCACGACGACCACGGTATCCACGGCGTCCATCACGTCCAGTTCCGTCTGTCCCACCCCCGCCGTCTCCAGGAGGGCGATATCCATCCCCGCGGCGTCCAGGAGCTTCAGGGTCCGCGGAGCGACCGCCGACAGGCCCCCTGACGCCCCGCGCGTCGCCATGCTGCGGATGAAGACACCGGGGTCCAGGTAGTGGTCCCGCATACGGACCCGATCCCCCAGGATCGCGCCGCCGCTGAAGGGGCTCGACGGGTCGACACCGAGCACCCCAACGGCCTTCCCGGCCTTCCGATAGTGCTTGGTCAGCGCCTCGACCAGCGTGCTCTTGCCGGCCCCCGGGGGGCCCGTGATACCGACGCGATGGGTCCGGCCCAGCGCGGGCCGGATCCGCTCCATGATCTCCGGTACCGATGGGTCTCCGCGTTCGACCAGACTGATCACGCGCGGCAGCGCGTTCCGATCGCCGTCCAGCAGGCGTGTCACCAGGTCTTCGGTCTTGAGTGGAAGCGGCGTCATCGTCTCCATTCTGCCGGACGATGGCTCAACGGGCTAGCCGTCCAACCCCTCCTTGACCCGTTCGACCGGCAGCGGGATAGTGCGGCCAGGTGGACCGGTCCCGCGCCGCGTGGTCCAGTCTCGCCAGTCCCGCATAGGAGGTTCCGCACGTGGTCATGGAAGAAGCACATGAGGAAGAACGCCCGTCCACGACGGGTGGTGACACCGAGCCTCCCGAGCAGGCCGGAA
>CAZIBZ010000066.1:0-7611 GCA_964537445.1 uncultured Dehalococcoidia bacterium
CGACCGAGGAACGGGCCGAGAACGAGTCCGGCGGCTGACGCTCGCCTCTCGAGATGGCTGTCTGAGTCAGACCACAGGCAGAGGCCGGTCCGCCCGCCGTGACTCCGCCTCGATGATCTCCACCGTCCGGTCCACCGCTGCTTCCAGCCCCCCGTCCTCGTTGACGACCGTGAAGTCGAACCCGTCGGCGAGTTCCATCTCCGAACTGGCCTCCTCGATCCGGCGACGCACCCCAGCCTCGTCGATCCCGCCCCGAGCGACGAGCCGTTTCTCCAGGGATTCCATCGACGGCGGTGCAACGAAGATCGTCAGCGCGGTCGGCTCGATCCGCTGTATGTTCGCCACGCCTTGCAGATCGGTTCGCACGATCACCGACTCACCTGCCGCCAGCGCCTCCCTGACTTGCGTCCGCGGCACGCCATAGCGGTTTCCGTAGACCTCTGCCCATTCCAGCAGTTGGTCGCCCTCGATCATGCGCCCGAAATCGTCCCGGGAAACGAAGTGGTAGTCGACCCCGTCCAGCTCGCCGGGGCGGGGTGACCGAGTCGTCGCGGTGATGGCCTTCTTCATCGGTACCCCGCGCTGGATCAGCGCATCGACGATGGAGTCCTTCCCGGCTCCGGAGGGGCCGGAAACGACGATCAGGAGTGTGCGAGGGCCCATCGGGCCGGTTCAGAACGCGGCGCTGCCGTCCGTCGGGATCCCGGTCGCGCGCATTGACTGCAAACGGCTCGCCACGGTCTCCGGATTGATCGCCGCCAGCACGATATGACCGCTGTCCATTACCAGCACGGCCTTCGTGCGTCGCCCATTCGTCATGTCGATGAGCGCCGCCCGATTGCGGCCCTCCTGGATGAGACGTTTGGTCGGCGCGGCACTGGGGGCAATAACCGCCAGCACCCGGTTCATCGCCAGGTGATTGCCAAACCCCATATGAAGAAGCTCTGGACCCAGGACCATCGGTTCGACCCTCCACACGAAGCGTTCGTCGAGCCGGGGGCCTACGTCGGGCGGGTCGCTCCGCCTGCCTGTTCCAGGGCTCTCCAGAAACCCGGATACGAGACATCGACAGCTTCGGCACCATCGATATTCGTCGTTCCGTGCGCCAGAACCCCTGCTACCCCGAGCGTCAGTGCCAACCGGTGGTCCCCATCGCTCCGGACGGTTGCACCCTCTAGCTGTTGGCGGCCAAAGACTAGCATGCCGTCCTGCCGTTCCTCAAGATGAGCCCCAAGGCGTGATAGCTGCCCCACCGTCGCCACGATCCGGTCGCTTTCCTTCACTCGCAGCTCCTGAGCGTCGCGGATCACGGTGGTTCCCGCGGCCTGCGTCGCGGCCAGAGCCAGCAGTGGGAGTTCGTCGATCAACCGCGGGATGATCGATCCACCGATCTCGACCGCTCTCAGGTCACTGGACTCGACGGTGATGTCGGCTATCGGTTCGTCCGGCCCTTCTTCAATATCACCGACACGCAGCTTCGCTCCCATTTCCAGCAGAACGTCGATGATGCCCGTACGGGTCGGGTTCACGCCAACTCCGCGCACGGTGATCCGGGCGTTCGGATGGATCACACCGGCCACCAGCCAGGGAGCCGCACCGCTGATATCCGCTGGCACTCGCACGTCGATCGCGGTCGGAGGAGCTCCGGGTTCAAGTCGGACCCGGCCTCCCTCTCCGCTCACGGAAACCCCCATCGCACGGAGCATGCGCTCGGTATGGTCGCGGGACGGAGCGGGTTCTTCCAGGGTCGTCGGTCCTCGGGCGGATAGCCCCGCCAGCAGCAGCGCCGACTTCACTTGGGCGCTCGCGACCGGCATCCGGTATTCGAATCCGTCCAGGTTCCCTCCGCGAACGGCCAGCGGAGCCAGTGTGTCCCCCGCGTGGCCCCAGATCTCCGCTCCCATCTGTTTGAGAGGTTCCGTGACCCGTCCCATGGGCCGTCGCCGCAACGAGCGGTCTCCCGTCACCACAGCCGTTATCGGTGCGCCCGCGAGCAGCCCGAGCAGGAACCGCATCGTGGTCCCGCTGTTCCGCGCGTCGAGGATGCGTTCGGGTTCGGTCAGTCCTTCGACGCCGCGCGACTCGAACGTCAGAGTCGACGTGAACCCATCCGGTCCACGCTGATCGGTCACTCTCAGGCCGAGCGCGCGCATACAGGCTAGGGTCGCCAGCGTGTCGCCGCCTCTCGGAAAGTTGGTCACCGTCGCCGGACCGACGGCGGCCGCATTCAGGATCAGCGAACGATGGGCAATCGACTTGTCGCCCGGTGGGGTCACCTCGAATTCCAACCTCCGAGGGGTGGTTACCGTGGTTCGCACGACAGATCTGCTCGGGAGCGGACTACGACCCGCGCTCGCGACGGCTCTCGATGTCCTGTTCCTGCTTGGAGATCCGCCTCCCCAGCTGCGCCAGCCGGTCTCCGCCGAACGTCCCCATGATGTTTTCGGAGGCCGTAGGGATATCGTCGTAGGCCTTCTGGGCCTCGGTCTCCACGACCTTCCCGCGAAGCCAGCCGTCGCGGGCGTCGAACGCCTCCTTCAAGCCGTCCATCAACGGTTCGCCGCCCCGTTCGATCAGTCGGCGGAACGCCGTGAGGTCGTTCTGGTACTGGTCGATCCACCGCAGTACAGACTCGCGGTTGGTGCTGAATATCCCGTGGTGCATGGTCGGTGAGCCCGAAGCAAGCCGGGAAACGTCTCGAAAGCTCCCAGCGGCGAGGCCTGCCATCTCCCGCCAGCTCGGAGAGCTGGATGCAGACCGCATCAACGCGATCGAAACGGCTATCGGCAGATGGCTCACCGCGGCGACCAGTCCGTCGTGTTCGTTCGGATCCATGAAGTAGTGCTTCGCGCCCAGCAACTCGACGAGGTCGACAACGGTCTTCACCGCCGCCTCAGCCGACCGCGCTAGGGGGATAACGGCATAGGTCGCGCCTTCGAACATCCCGCTCTGCGCGCCGTCCACGCCGGGTGTTTCGACGCCGGCCATCGGGTGGCCGCCGACGAACTCGACCGATTCGGGGAGCAGTTCCCCTGCCCATGCCATCACGTCGACCTTCGTCGAAGCAGTGTCGGTCACGATCGCCCCCGGAGACAGGCTTGGGCCGATCGCTCCCATCACGTCCTTCACCGCCGTCACCGGGACCGACAGGAACACGATCGACGCATCCTCTACTGTGCCCGGGAGGCTGTAGGAGACCTTATCGACTGCGCCTCGCTTCCGGGCGACGCCCGCGGTCGAGGGTTCGATGTCGTGGCCGATTATCTCGATATCGGGCAGCTTCGCTCGGAGGTCCATCCCGATCGACGCCCCGATCTGGCCGAGTCCGATGATGGCTATGCGGTGCATGTCAGAGCCCTTCCCGTTCCAGGTTCCCCGGTGCCTCCACTCTACCCGGTCAGCCCTCAGGCTCCCACCAGGAGGTAAAAGAAGAACTCGATCGACGGGAATAGGATCGTCCGCAAGATGCCGATGTTCAGGAAGATGTCCGCCATGATTATTCCCATCAGCACTGGGGGGCCATACCGTTCGGTCCGAGCGAGCCAATCGGCAAGTTCGGGCGGCGCGAATCCGATCGCAACCTTCGAACCATCCAGCGGCGACAACGGGATCAGGTTGAACATCCCCAGTAGCAGGTTGTAGAAGATCAGATAGCTCGCGAGCAGGCTCAGCCACCCGCCGACACCGCCAGTGTCAACCCCGGACACGCCAACGGGTACGAGGTCGAGCACGCGAACGATGGCCGCTGTCGCAATGGCCACCGAAAAGTTCGCGCCCGGTCCCGCTAGCGACACGAGACCCATCGACCGCCGGCCCCCCTGTAGGTTCATGGTGTTCACAGGCACCGGCTTCCCCCAGCCGAACCCCGCGACCAGGAACAGCAGTGTCCCCGCGGGGTCCAGGTGGCGCCTCGGGTCCAGCGACACCCGACCCATACGCTCTGCGGTCATGTCACCGAAACGCCGAGCCACCAGCGCATGACTGGCCTCGTGGAACGTCAGGGCCGTCAACAGGGCGAGCACGGATGCTGTCACGCCCTGGACCAGCAAGAGAGGATCGTCGCTCAGGGATGAGACAAGGCGGAGCATGGATCGTCATTATCCGTTGGTCGCGCGCCGTTGGTCACGCGGTGCCATCTCCCGAACATCGACGAGCGGTTTACTCGAACGAGAGGTGCGCACGGTGACGACGACCGAATACCGCGTGGTGGGACAGGCGACCAGCTCACAGAGCCCGTGACCCCTGGATCGGGCTCTGGTTTGGGCTCAGGCCGAAGGAGCAATCCTCCGTTTCTCTTCCCCGTCGCGCACCAACCGACGGGTTGGGGCGATCACGTCCGGCGAGACGCTGATCGACGTGATACCCCACTCGACCAGTTTCGCCGTCAACTCGGGGAAGAAGCTCGGGGCCTGCCCGCAGATCGAGCATGTTACGCCGCGTCGCTTCGCCGTCGTCACGATCGTTTCAAGTGCCTTCATCACCGCGGGGTTCTGCTCGTCGAAGTCGTTCGCCAGGATCGCGCTGTCGCGGTCCACGCCGAGCACCAACTGCGTCAGGTCGTTCGACCCGATCGACACCCCATCGATCCCAACGTCGATGAATTCGTCCAGCAAGAATACGTTCGACGGAATCTCCGCCATCATCCACAGCTTGAAGCCATCCTCGCCTCGGTGGAGCCCGTACTGCTCGATCAATCCCTTGGTGTGCTTCAGTTCTTCGACGGTGCGCACGAAGGGCACCATCACGTGCAGGTTCTTGTGATCTTTGCGGACCCGTTTCACGGCCTCGATCTCCAACGCGAACAGGTCCGGTTCCTTGACGTACCGCCCCGCGCCTCGATACCCGATCATCGGGTTCTCTTCCTCGGGCTCGAACTCTTCGCCGCCCCGGAGGTTCCGGTACTCATTCGTCTTGAAATCGGTGGCGCGGTAGATCACGGGGCGAGGGTCGAACGCCGCAGCGAACTTCTCCAGCCCCTCCGCCAACTTGTCCACGAACACGTTCCCGCGACCCTCGTTCATCATCAAGCGGGGGTGTTCACCCATACGTGCCACGATGAACTCCGCCCGGAGCAGCCCAACACCGTCCACGTTCCGTGCCGCAACGACGTCCGCCAGATCGGGTTCCGCCAGGTTCACGTAGATGTTTGTCCGCGTGCGGAGGTTCTCGTCCTCGTCGCTGTCATCCTTCTTCTCATCTGCGCCCGGCACTGCACCCTCGTAGACGGCCCCGGTCGACCCGTCCACAGTGATCATCTGGCCCGCCTTCAGGTCATGAGTCGCCGTCCCTGTGCCAACGACGCAGGGAATCCCCAGCTCGCGGCTGATGATCGCGGCATGCGCCGTCCGGCCACCCTGGTCGGTCACGATCGCCTTCGCGCGTTTCATCGCGGGCACGTAATCGGGAGTCGTCATTTCCGTCACGAGGACGTCGCCTTCTTCGACGATCCCGAGTTGCCCAACGTCCACAACCACCTTCACGGGGCCGACGGCGCTCCCCGGGCTGGCGGGTGAGCCGGTGAGTAGAAGGGGGTTCGCGTCGCTATCGACGTTCAGGCCTTCGCTCTGTCCGACAGAATCCCCAAGCGTGGTGATCGCACGGGTTTGGACCACGTAGAGTCGTCCACCTTCGAATGCCCATTCGACGTCTTGTGGATGGCCGTAGTCCTCTTCGAGCTTCAGCCCGACCCGGACGACTTCTCGGATCTGCTCATCATCCAGTTTGTACGCGATCGACCGGTCTGCCGCGATGTCCTCACGGGCGTTTAGGTCCTCCGCTCCCTTCGCCGAGTCATTCCGCACCAGTCGCCACGTTTGCGGCACGAGTTTCTTTTCCAGTATTTCGCCATCGGATTTCTCGATCAGGTAGGAATCGGGGGTGATCTCGCCGGAGACAATCGTTTCGCCGAGGCCGTACACCGCCTCTACCAGCACCTTGCTCCGGTCGCTCCGTGTGGGTTCCGCCGTGAACATGACCCCCGCGATCTCCGACTGGACCATGCGCTGAACCGGAACGGCGATACCGACGCTCAATTGGTCGTAGTGCTGCTCTTCGCGGTAGAAGATCGCCCGTGCCTCGAAAAGGCTTGCCCAGCAGCCGCGTACCGTCTCGAGAACTCGGTCGATTCCTTGCACGTTGAGATAGGTCCGCTGCTGACCCGCGAACGACGCGTCGGGAAGGTCTTCCGCTGTCGCTGATGACCGGACCGCCACCAGCCCGCCACCGAGTCGTTCGTACGCCTCGGCGATCTCACGCGCCAGCGAGCGCGAAAGGGGGGACCCCATGATGGTGCGCTGCGCGCGCACCGCCGCCGACTCCAGTACCACCGGATCATGGACGTTCAGACCATCAAGGATTCGGTGGAGCGTACCGACCAGCCCCGATTCGACGAGGAACCGCCGGTAGCTCGTAACGGTGACCACGAATCCCGGGGGGACCGGCACACCGTGCCGCGTCATCTCACCCAGGTTTGCGCCCTTTCCACCAACCAGGCCGACATCTTGGGCGCCGACATCGGCAAACCACAGGATGCTCGCGCCATCCCTATCTGCACCGCCGACGCTATCGGACTTGGCTACCCCGCTTGCCATGTCACTTCCTCCGTCTCGGGCTCAATTGTCGTGAGCTTTGGTTCGGATTCCGATAAGACCAGGCGGACACCTCCGAAACGACCGATTTCAGACCGTAAACAACCAGGATTAGGGCGAGTGATTATACCCCGGTGACGCGTCTCGCCCATGATTTTCGCCTCGCTCTCATGCTAAGGCGGAACCGGGTTCGGAGCCCTATTTGGGCCTTCGGCGAAGCGGTCGAACACGAAGAAGTTGGAGTCGGAGGCGCAACCCATTTATCATTTCGATACGGCCATTAGAGTCACAAGTGGTTCAGAGACAATCAAAGGGTGGGAGTATTCAACAAACTATGACGACACGTATCTCATACAACGAGCGGGTAGACGTGTTTTCCGTGGAGGGTGAACGCCTCGGCACCGCTCAGGTCATTGGCGATGTCCGGCGCACGGTCGTCAGGGGGAACGAGCCGGAGGGTTGGCGGCTGGAGGCGCAACTCTCCGATGCAGACTTCGACCGCAATCTCGTCGGCGATGCCCCCGTCGAACTCCGGCTCCACGACGGGTCTGTCGGGTTCGTAACCGCCATGCCCTCGGATCCCTACGCTGCCCGCGCTCGGTCCGGCTGGTCGGTCCGGGTGGTCGGAAACCGTGTTCCGCTCGAACCCGACGAGGAGTAGTCAACAGGCTGGAACGACTACGTACGGCCCGCACGTAGACACCGATCTCGATGTCGGTCGGGTCCCGATACGTCACCAGGACCCGGTGCCCGTGAAGGTCGAGTTCGGTTCTGGTCGGTCAGACCAACGACCTTCCCCACGCCGCGCTCTGAACTCCCCCCTCCGGCGGCGACACACACCTGGAGTACACCGGATAAGGCCGACATCGGAATGAGGAACCAGCAATGACGACGGCGGCCCGGACCATCGACCTGCGCAGCGACACGGTGACCCATCCGACTCCCGAGATGCGTCGCGCAATGGCGGAAGCGGAAGTCGGCGACGACGGTTGGGGCGACGACCCGACCGTGAACAGACTCGAAG
>CAZIBZ010000067.1:0-4372 GCA_964537445.1 uncultured Dehalococcoidia bacterium
CCTTGAGGATTTGCACGGTGGGCCAGACCCATCCACCCTGTGTCCCGAGTGTGTCCGCAGCGTCACGGTCAACACGAAAACTCCCACAACGACGGTATTCACAGCCGGCTTGCCCTTGAAGACCACATTGCCAGTGGAGGCTCGCTACCTGGTCGAAGGAGGCGATATCCCCGGCGAGCAGTTGGTGAAGCTAGAGAGTGAACGCGTTCTGCAACCGAATCATCGGTACACGGTGCAGGTCTATTTGCCCAGGATCACTGGCGAACTGCTCCAGAATCAGGGCACCGATTACCCGCTTTGGGTGACTGATAGATATCTCGACCTCTCTGACGACGTCCCGTTACGCGTCAGGGTGCTCGCATTGACTGAAACGGCCGGATCCAGTTCGCAGTTCGAAAAAGTAGTGCGCGTCCGCGAGTATCTGCGCAACATCACCTACTCCCAGGACATCCAGGCTCCACCGCCTGGCCGGGATGCTCTCGAATTCTTCCTCTTCGGCCAGAAAGCTGGGTACAGCGACTACTTCGGCTCCGCGATGGCCGTCCTCCTGCGCGCTTCGGGCGTCCCGACGCGTTTGGCGATCGGGTATGGGACAGGCGATTACGATCAACAGCTGCGTGCCTATGTCGTCCGCGAATCCGATGCCCACGCCTGGACCGAGGTTTACTTCCCGGACTTCGGGTGGGTCCCGTTCGAGCCCACTCCGACTGAAAGCGTTCGTGTGCCCGGAGGGCCGACCGGGGCGGAGTTCATGTTCCCACGGTCCGAGTTCAACACCGAAGCAACAGGCGACATGGCAGGTTTCCAGTTCGAAGACGAATTCACCATCGGGGAAGCCGTCGGATCACTGGAGGATTTCATATTCGAAAGCGAGCTGGAGGAATCACCTGGAGAATCCGGCTCATCAATCCCTCTGGCCCGCGTGGCGGCGTCGATTCTGGCGCTCATTCTGCTCGTTGTTTTCGCGTTTTGGATCGCGGTTCTCTGGACCCGCGGTATCTCGAAACCCAATAACCCCGAACAAGCCTATTCGCGTATGGTTCGTCTTGGACGGCTTGGCGGCGTGCGGCCCCGCGCCGCGGAGACTCCTTCTGAATACACCGCACGCCTCGGGATGGCGGCACCAGGTGGAGCGGATTCATTCCTCTCCGTTTCACGCGCCTATATCAAGTACTTCTACGGCCCGAAGGGTGACGAGATTCCTCTGGGCGACCGGGTGCCGGGAGAATGGGGTACTGTAGTGACACATTTGTTCCGATTGGTGCTGCGCCGGATCGGGTTCAAACGGTCTAGGAGGTTGGCCCTTGAAAGCTGATCGGTATCGCGCTATTTCCACGGACCTTGGATGGTTCGGGCTAGTTGCCTCGCAGATCGGCGTAAAGGCTGTTGTCGGACCAGAGCGAGAAGAATCTCGCGTTCGAGAGCAGATCGCCGAAGGGTTCGGCTCCGTCTCAGAGATGCCCGAAGGCTCTGATGCGCACATGGATGCCCTGTGCCATGGATTGGCGGCATATTCGGCAGGCAAGGATGCGGACCTCGGTCCCATCATGGATTTGGAGGACGGCACTCCTTTTCAGCGATCGGTTTGGCTCGCCTTGCGCGAGATACCAAAAGGCGAAGTCATGTCGTACGGAGAGGTGGCCGAGGCGATCGGGAAACCCGGCAGCGCCCGAGCCGTCGGGCAGGCCGTCGGCGCGAATCCACTCACGATCGTCGTGCCCTGCCACCGAGTCGTCGGGAGCGACGGCGCTCTCACGGGGTTCGGCGGAGGGCTCGACGCCAAGGTCGCGCTCCTCATCCATGAAGGACGAACTGACGCCGCGGCCCAACGGACCCGAACGGAACGTCGGAAAGGCTTCCGGCGCACCAGACGAGAGTTAGGCCTTCGAAGAGGGGTCGGGGCAACGAGATAATCGAACGTCGCGCCTGCGTTACGGGTCCGTCGGCTGTTCCTCGACGACCGGCGCCCGTGGTTCCGCCCGCACCTCCTCCAAATACGTCGGATCCTGGAGCGTTTGGCGGATGACTTCCGTCGCTCGCTCACCGGCCGCCTCATAGGGAAGCAGGACGAACGTCGCCCCCGCATTCTGCAATCTCTGTGCGGCCGTAGTCGTTTCGCTCGTCAGAATCACCGACCCTGCGAATCCTCCGTCCCTCAAAGCCTGGAGCAGCGTCAGCTCGACATCAGCGAGCCGGACGGTGGAGATTGCCAACACCGCCGTGCTCAGGGGTAGCGTCGCTATGAAATCAGGGTCCTCGCTATCTCCGAATCGAGCGTGAAAGCCCATGTCACGAAGACGACGAACTGCGATCGGGTCGAAATCGATTCCCAATGCCTCGATTCCCTGCTCCTGTAACCGGGTCAGCACGACGGTACCCAGCCGACCCGTACCGAACACCAACACCTGAGGCGGAACAACGCTTCCGTCCGACAACTCTTCCTCTGGATGTGAGGTCGATCGTTCGAAACGGCGCAAGAACGGACGCAAGAAACCGTAGATGCGGTGCGAATACAGGATCATGTACGATGACGCGCCAAAGGTGATGAGCCCGACGATCGTGACGAGTGCCATATCGGACTGGTTGACATGCGCGACAGAAACGCCGGCCGCCATGATCACGAAAGAGAACTCGCTGATCTGCGCAAGTGCAGTCCCTGCGAGGAAGCCGGTTCGGATCCGGTAGCGCATCGCGGTCGTGATCCCGATGATGATCAGCGGGTTTCCAATCAGTACGAAAGCAGAAAGGATGATCGCCGGCAAAAGTTGACCTTGCAGGTCGGCGAGTTCTATCCGAGCGCCCAGGCCGACGAAGAAGAACAGTAGGAGAAAGTCCCGGAGGCTCGTTAGCCTCGCCGCGATCAGTTGCCGTGGCGGCCTGCCAGCGAGAGAAATGCCCGCCAGGAACGCGCCCATCTCGATGCTGAACCCCGCCCATTCGGCAGCGACCGCGAGACCACTTGCCCACGCGACCGCTCCAAGAACGAGGGTCTCGGTCGACGCGGCGATTCGGTCTTCAACTAGAGGAACCACCCAGCGGGTGATTACGGTGACCCCTAGCAGGAGGGCGGCGCCACGGAGGATCGTGATGCCCAGTTCGACGAAAAGGCTCTCCCCCGTGTCCACCGAACCGATCCCTGTCAAAAGCACCAACGCCGCGATGACGAGGACGTCCTGCACGATCAAGATTCCGAGCGCGATCCTCCCGTACAGCGAATCCAGCTCTTTCCTATCAGTCAGCAGTTTCACCACGATCACGGTGCTCGAAAACGTCAGCGCCAGGGCGATATAGGCCGCTGGAAGCGGGTCGAGCCCAAGCGCGAGCGTTATCAGGAAGCCGAATCCTGCGGTAATCACCACCTGCCCGACCCCTGAAACTACCGCGACCGCTCCGGAAGACCGGATCAGTGCTGGGTCGAGCTTGAGACCAACCACGAAGAGAAGGAGCGCAACTCCGATCCGACCCAGAAGATCGACCGTCTCGGACTCCTCTACAACGCCGATTCCCGCCGGGCCAGCCAGGAACCCGACCCCGATGAACACGACGATTAGCGGTTGCTTGAACAACGCTCCGAGCACAGCAGCAATCGTGGCTCCGCCTAGGAGCACTGCCACCTCGGTGAACGGGTCGGTCAGGGTAATAGACATTGCATCTGACCGGACAACGACACAAATTTGGACTGTCGGTCTCGTTGGTCGGCGGGGTCACTATATCGTCGGATCTCGCCGCCGCGGGCTCCCATCAAGCGAGGCGAAGTATCCTTGACCATCTGGTTTCGCATGATTTTGGAGAGCCATGACCACGTCCGATGAGAGATGCGCGCGCGGGCAGAAACGCATCGAAGAGATATTCGGAGAATTCGCTCCCACGATTCGGAGTGGATTCGAGGACGCGGCACCTGACTTGTTCCGATATGCGGATGAATACGTCTTCGGAGAGCTATGGTCCAGACCCGGATTGGAACTCCAAACCCGCTCGTCGATCGTGATCGGCACGCTCGGGATTGAGGCCACGTTGGGGCTGCATATCCATGGCGCGCTCACCCAGGGAGTGACGAAGGAGCAGATTATCGAGACGATCAGGCAGGTTGCCCCGTATGGCGGGCATCCCAAAGCCATAGCCGGATTCCGAGTTGCCAATGCCGGGTTCGAAGAATGGGACGGGCGGCATCCGGAGCAGGCATTGGCGGTACCGCACGACCGATGCTAGACGATCCCAAACGGGAGGCGGCAGTCGAACGACCTTCGGCTCAACCGGAACGCGTCGTTCTCGTCTACAACTCAGACCCTGGCTCCGACGCGATAGGAGGCGTTCGGGCAAAGATGCGGTACCTGGCACGAGGGGCACTGAACAACGGGCTGAAGGTGCGGTT
>CAZIBZ010000068.1:0-3463 GCA_964537445.1 uncultured Dehalococcoidia bacterium
CGCAGTCCTGGCCATCATTTTCGATCAGATCATCAAGGCGATCTTCCGACGAGCCACACGGTGGAGTCCGCGCTCGACCGGTGGCGATGTCGTGAGTGCGATGCTAGGAAGATCATGATCTCGGCAATAGAGGCCGAGACAGGAGGAGGAAATAAAGCATGAAATATGCCAAATGGGGTGCAGTCGCCCTCGTTTTCGCGCTGATAGCCAGCGCGTGCGGTGACGACGACGAACCCGCCACGACAACGGCGGCGCCGACGACAACGGCGGCGCCCACGCTGAGCGACGGAGTCAACGGGGAAATCGTCACGATCCGGATAGCCGAGGGTGTGTCCTATGACGACGAGCCGTGGTGGTGGGTGGACGAGTTCGGGATCGACACCGATCTCGGCATCAACATCGAACTCACCAAGTTCACCGACTTCCCCCTCGAAGGGTTGATCGGCGGCGATTTCGACATGATGTTCTCCTGCCAGGTGTGCGTCGCAACGTCGTGGCCTAACTTCCCCGAATACCGCGACTTCATGATCACGAACCAGTTCAAGGGCTTCATCCTGGTCGGCAGACCGGGGATGAAGACCTGGTTCGACTTCCTGGAGGAGTCAGGCGGGGATGCATCGGTGGCCACTCCGGCGTTCATCAAGTCCATCGAGGGCATGACGCTTCCCGTCTGGGACGCCGGGGACGTCGCCCTCGTCGAGGCGATGATGAACCAGGGCGACCTGACGGCCGATGACCTGGACCGTCTCAACTTCCCGTCACTTCCCGAGGCAGGCGTCGCGTTCATGGGAGGCGAAGGCGACATCTATTTCGGGACGCTGTCGCAGGTGGCCCGGATGGTCTACGACCCGGAGACGGCGGCCGATTTCGTGGTGGCGGCGCCTTTCAACGCCTTCGGCCCGGGAGGCCTGTGGTTCAGCACCATGGGAACCACTCAGACGTTCCTGGACGCCAATCCTGAAGCAGCCTTGCGGGCGGTCGCAGCCTTCTATCGCGCGGTGCGCTACTTGCACGAGAAGCCGGAAGTCGTGATACCGATGGTCGACGACAACGTCGCGATCGCAACCGGTGGCACGCTGGGGAGCGTGACCACGGAGGAGATCATGACCGAGCTGAACTACTTCCCCACGGCTGAGGTCGCCAAGGCCGACTTCTTCACCGCCGGTTCGCCGCTCAACAACGAGGATTCGATCAGTTTCCTCCACGACAGAGGGGTGGCAGCCGGTCAGTACGACGCGGCTCTCGATTGGCGCGACTTCCAGGTCTCCGGAGAGTGGCTCGACAAGCTGCTCGCCCGGGCGGATCTCATGGAGTACATCAACTCACCACTGCCGTGATACGCAATGGAGACGATCGGCAACAGTGCCGACCGCTCCGATAAGCGGAATGGCGCCCGGTCTCGGAGACCGGGCGCCATTCTCTGTCCTACGCCCCGACCCGGGCTATCTCACGCCGTCGGGGAAGATGCCTCGAAATCGAGCGTCAACACCCGTCGCGGGTTGTCGATCAAGATCTTGGTGAGAACCTCTGTGGCCACGCCGTCATCCTTCAACGAAGGAACGATGACGTTCATGATGTGGTCGTAGCCCGGTCCCCCGAACCTGGACAACCTCGCCTTGAGTCCGATGTCATGGGAGAACAGCAGCTGGTCTTCGTGGCCTTCTGAGATCAGCCACTCGACCGCCCCGACCCGATCTTCGTCTGAGACGTAGACCCCCTCGGTCGGGCATGGGTGCCCGAAGCCGTCGAGCTCGTAGAAGGTGCCGTAGTCCGCGATCCGCTTCATGTAGTCGCGATCGGCGGTGGTCAGATCCATGTGGCCGGCGATCACCCTTGAGGGATGCACCTCCATCTTCTCGATGAGCAAGTCCAGGATGTCCGGCATCAGCTTGAGCTCGTGCAGGGCGTGTATCTGGATCGCGGCACCCGTGGCGTGGTGAGTGATTGCGGCCGCTCTCAGGACCTTCCACTCGGCGTCGGTGATCGGATCCGACGTCCCGATCTCCCCGATGAGCCCACAGCGGATGTCGGTCCCGTCCGCACCCTCTTTGATATCTCCGATCATGCCCTCTGCGAGTTCGTCCTCGGTCTTCGACTCCACGTACCACGGATGAGCATCGTCGACGTAATAGCCGGTCCCCGACACGATGTTCATCCCGACGTCGTCGGCGATCTTCTTCAAACCCCAGACATCGCGACCCAGGCCCAGGTCGGAGGAGTCGACAACCGTACGGCCCTCGGCCATCTTGAACCGGCGCAGTTCGACCGCTGTCTGGTACCAATCGGTTTGGATGAGGTTGTCGCGGTTTCGGTACGGGTACTCCCGTAACCAAGCCGCGTTCTCGACGGTCACCGGGTCATACGCGTCGGCTCCGAGACCTCGATAGGATCCCTCCAGAAACCACATGAGACAGGTGAAGAGAAGGTGCTCGTGCATCAAGGTCACGCCAAGCTGTGACGGGTCCCTGGGTCCATTGACCGTGATCACGCGGCCTTGGTCTTTCATGACATCCTCCCTCGTCACCTCTCCCGGATCGTAGTAAACCTGTGAAGCACGTGCCGGATCAATGGCGTGACCCTGCGGTTCCAGTCACTCGTACGCTGGAACGGGACACTTCGTGAATACGTCCACTCCTTCTTCCGTGATGACCAGGTCGTCTTCGATCGTATAAGCCCCCACCCCGGGGACACCGATGATCAGTTCGAGGGTCATCACGACGTTGGGCCCCAACACAACGTCGGGCGTTTGATCCGCGAGCCACGGCATCTCCACGACCTCTATTCCGATTCCGTGACTTGCGTGTATGAGATGGCCGGGGTCGACCCCGTTGTCCTCGAGCACATCCCGGATGGTTCTGTCGAGCGCGCCCAGCGCAAGTCCCGGCTTCATGACCGACAGCGCAGCGCGTCTTGCTTCGAGCATTCCACGCCGGACCCTCCGCAGGGCCTCCGACGCGGGTCCGACATGTGACGTCCGGGTGAAGTCGGACCGGTAACCGAAGTACTTGGCGCCGAGGTCGATCATTACGGAATCCCCCCGGCCGATCCGGCGTTCCGTCGCGCCGTAGGTCACTCCGCCAAACCTCTCGCCCGAGGAGACGATCGGCGAGTAGGCAACGTTTTGGGCGCCGTGGCTCACCATCGACTCCAGTGCGGCCGCCGCGACATCCACCTCCCTCATCCCTTCGAGGTTCGGGAGCACATCGACCATGGCGAGGTTGGCGATCTGTGCGGACCTGCGCAGCCGGCTCACCTCCTCGTCCGACTTGACCATGCGGAGCTCGTACACGAGGCGTGTCGAGTCCACGAGTTCGACGGAGGGAAGTGTGTCCTCCAGCCTCTTGGAGATGTTGTACGGGAGGAAGCTGCCTTCGACCCCCAACGTTCGGACGCTGCGGCCAACGCGCCCTGCGACGAGAGATGCAGGGTCCTCGGGTTTGTCGTATACGACGTGACCCAGCCA
>CAZIBZ010000069.1:0-2614 GCA_964537445.1 uncultured Dehalococcoidia bacterium
GTCGAAACCAGCGGGGTAGCCGACGAGGCCCATGATCGACGCTAGATTGATGATGGAACCGCCGCCGGTCTTCTCCATCTCGGGGACCGCGAACCACGAAACCAGGTAGGTCCCCTTGAGGTTTACGTCGAGCACCTTGTCCCAGACGTCCTCAGGAGATGCGTCGGGAGCGAGGGCGTTTCGGCCGGACACTCCGGCGCTGTTTACGAGCACGTCCAGCTTGCCGAAGGCCTCGACCGCAGCTTGCACCATTCGCTCGGCGTCGGAGCTGTTCGACACGTCTCCGATCACGACGGCGGCTTCACCGCCCTCGGCTTCGACGGCTCCGGCGGTCTCGTCGGCGCTGGCTCTGTTCATGTCGGAGACAGCGATCTTCGCGCCCTCGCGAGCGAAGCGGACCGCAGATGCGCGTCCGATGCCGGACCCGCCGCCCGTGATCAGCGCCACTTTGTCTGCTAACCGCATCCTGTGTCTCCTTGCACGTTGTTGAAGCCGTGGCGGCGACTCGTGCCGGTGCAATCGATCCCGGGCGAGCCCACTATGCGGCGCCGCCCAGGCGTGCTAGAGTCGAAATCTTCTACATGGTACATCAACGTTGCCGTCGCGGCTGCTTTCATGGCATGTCCTCGCCAAATCTCGTCCGGGACGCGACGGCTCCGCCGTATTCGCGACCTGCGAGCGGTAGGCGATTGAGTACTGCCGCCTGCCACGGTATAATCGGTCAGAGGCGAGTGAGTAAACGTGCTTGCTGCTGGTTTATATACCGAATGAAGCCGGAAGTGTAACCGGAAGTGTAAGGAGGGCCAACGCCATGGGCATGGTCAAAGTCCAACTTGTAGACATGGTGAACGGGGAATCCCTGACCACACCGGATCAGCCAGCCGAGCTCGATGACGCGATCGAGGCCGCCGAGTTGGTCCAGCAGATACTGAACTTCGTTGGTCAACTCCCAGAGGGTCATCTGGTCGATCCTAAAGCGACCAAGATCGTGAACAAGTCCAGACGCGCGGAGTTGAGTTCCAATCAGACTCTGTCCGACGTCGGCACGGAGACCGGCGACACGCTGGCGTTGTACTACAGCACGGTGTTCGGCCGAGCCTGACAGCCGATCCTACGTGTCCAACGCGCCAACCGGCGGATCATTGCTTTCCCATCGAACCCGAGCAGACGCTCAGGGATGGATGAATCTCGAACCACACAGAATCCGGGTGCTGTAGGAAATCATGCGTTCAATCAGAGACCAACGGCTCAGCAACGACTACGACGAGCTCATTCGCTTGGCGCGGCAACTCAACCAGAACGGCCGCACCAAACTTGAGGTCAAACCGACCGGGGGAAGACCGTACCAGGCTTATAACCTGTACTACCATTGCGCAGCGTACGTCGACGAGTTGGCTACGGTGCGGCAGCGTCACCAACTCTTTCTTGAGTTCCCGAGAGCCTATCCGTTGGAGGCGCCGCCCACGTTCAAGCGTGTGTCGCCGTTGTTCCATCCCAACATCTACCCGCACGGGGTCTTTTGTCTTGGCTTCGAGGGCGAGCGAAAATGGCGTTCTGGCATCTCGCTGGAGAGCCTCGTGTTGCATGTCAGCCGCCTGATCAGGTTCGATCCTGACTGGGTGAACCTCGACCCACCCGCCAATCGAACCCAGAATTTCTGGCAGGACTGGATAGCCAAGTACGCCTTGCCCGCCGACAACGATCCGTTCGTTCTAGGGGTGGAGCCCGAAATTGCACGGGCAAGGTCCGCCCCAGAGCAGGCTGAGGAGAGTCCCAGACAAATCCCGACGCCGCCGGCCAGGCGCGCGATACGAATCGGCACAAATCGAACGTCATCCGATGTCGATCCTGATGCTCCGCCGCCGGCAGAGACTCGGAGGCAGCGGCCGTCCGGTCCGATCCGCATTTCACGGAACGCCCCGGGGTTGTGAATCACGTTCGGAGCAACTCGAACGCAACGAGCTTCATAGGGAAGTAAGCCTATCGCGTCATCCGATCCCGTATCAGCTTCCGCTCGGGAGCGATGGCTACGAGCGTATCGTAGCCGATGGAACGATCGCGTCGAAGCAACTGCTCGTGTTTCTGTCGCACGACGTATACGATTTCATCCGCGCCCAATCACGCGAATACGCCCCTCAAGAGATCGGTGGCGTGCTGTTGGGCCAATACTGCATCGACAACGACACGAAGTTCGTGATCGTGCCGACGGCCGTGGCGTGCGATCTGGGTTCGGCCACCCCGGTCAGCATCCAGTTTCCGCCCGAGTTCTGGCAGCAGGTGGAGGAGGTTCACACCTCCGAGTTTCCGGGTCTGTTGCGCATCGGCCCGTATCACTCGCATCCGGGATACGGGGTCAACCCTTCAGGCACCGACCATGCGACGATACTTGGCGCATTCTCAAAACCGCACCACATTAGCCTGATCTACGACCCGCACGCGGACCAGATCGGCTACACATGCTGGGACGATGGCGCCCTCAAACCTCCCTCGGGATGTTTCGTCTACGAGCACCGAGAGCCCGAGAACCTGGTCAAGCAGCTCATGGACGCGCGTCCCGACTAGAACCCGCGTCGCTGCTGGGTTCCCGCGAGAGAGATGTTTGTTGGGCGAGCAA
>CAZIBZ010000070.1:0-4815 GCA_964537445.1 uncultured Dehalococcoidia bacterium
GACTGGGATCAGATGGCCGTCTACGCCCTGTTCATTCGGGAGAAGCACGGCGTTGACTCCGTCATCGCCCGGGTCGAATGGTTGTCCAGTGGCAACACTGAGGTGCGCACGATCTCGACATCGGAGATGGACGACGCGCACCGCAAGATCGCCGACAGTGTCCAGGCGATGCGCGGGTATCTCCTCGACGTAGAGGCCAATCAACCCAGAGGAAAGGACGCATTCTCGCTCCGCGACGACACCGGCCTCTGCCCCTCTTGTCCCTTCTACGAACTCTGCCGGGGCGAGATCGACCAGCGCGCGGGCCACGGCCCTTTCTGAACCCGCTGCCCACAACGAGACAAGTGCCACGGGCGTAGCCCGCGGCACTTGTCTCTCGGTTCTCTGTGTCGTTGCGGCTTGGTTCAGGCCCTAGGAGCGCGCTCCTGCAAGAGCCGTACCACGCCACGCCGCGTCGTCCATGTCCTCTTCAGCCCCCCGAAGGCCCCGGAGGAGTTCGATCACTTGTGACACCTCGTCCAGCATCTCCTGGCCCTTTTCGCTCAGGCGGAACCGGCGCTGGTTCATTTCCAACAGCTCCTGGTCCGCGAGGTACGAGAGGTACCGTACGAGTTGATCGTGGCTCAAGTTGCTCCGGTACATGATGGCGGTCTTGTTCGCGCCGCCGTCGCTGCACACGGATAGGATGTCGAAGATGATCTCTACCGCCGATCGCCTGGACCCAATGCTGTTCTTCGCCATGGTTGCCTCTCTGGTTGGGTTGGGTTCCAGGTGTTGGGCCGGGCGCCTTCGCCGTGGGCTCGTGCGCCCGGCCGGTCTTCCTGTTGAACGTCCTGGAGTTGGTCGGCTTCTGCTCGGTGCTTATCCGCCGATCTGGACCAGGCAGCCCGTGATCGTGTAGAAGCCAGGTTTCAGGTCGTCCTTCGGCTCGATCTCGATCGTGAAGTCGGAAGACTCGGAATCCACGGCCATGAGCCACGTCCCGCGGTTCAGCTGCGCTTCCTCGAGGCCGCCTTCGTCGATGATCTCGACGTCGATGCCTGCCGGAACGTTCAGCTCGAGGATCATCGCGGCGTCTTCGTCAGTCGCCTTGAACAGGTTGGAGAGCGCTTCGACGTTCTGTCCGACGTTCAGCTCCATCGCGACGGAGAACTCGGTTCCCTCGTCGTTGGTCGTGGTCACCGCGTCGTCTGCGCCCGTCACTTCGATCCGGTCCCCAAGGTCGAAATTGTCCACGTCCAACATGACTGCCTGCTCGACCGTCAGGCCCACCGAACCCGTCACTGACCCGGCGAGTACCGGACCAACTGCCTGTCCGGCTGCGACACCGGTAACTGCCAGGCCCGCCGCAACGGCGAGGTACGCCGGCACGCTGAACCGTCCGATGCGAAGCTTGCGCCCAAGACTTCGCGTAACGATGTTTGACATTTCTTCCTCCCATTTCCCGTCCGTTTCGGTGTTGCGCGTGGGAGGAAGTCTGTCCGAAGCCAGACGCCGTCTCTAGTTCTCGAAACAGCAGCCGAAAACCCGTTCTCACTTCGCTGTTGTTCGACATGGAACTCACGAACATGGCTCACGTTCAACCGTCCGACGTCAATGGATCGCGAGCAAAAAAAGCCCCCCTTCTCTAAGGAAGGAGGGCTGGCAGACGCACGATGCGCCCACCACGGTTCCCCTGCGACTAGATCTCCTTGACCGCAGCGATCATCTCGCCATAGAGACGCAGCGCGTCCCCGTCTTCGACCGACCAGTACGTCTGCAGGGCCACGGTCAGGAACCCGACCACGTCTCGCATCGACTCGTCGTCGAACGGTATCTCGTCGTCCATCTTTACCTTCAACGCCATCGCCATCTTCTGTGCTGCCTCGTCTGGATCGTTGACCTCGTTCCGGAATTCCCGGAATCCTTCGACGAGACGCAGCTCATCCGAACTTAGAAAACTGTCTCCGAAAATCTCAGCGGCCATGTCTGCCTCCTGCTTGGACCGAACATATGGCGTGCCCGTCCGCCGCCGATAGTGGCGAGATTCTGCGGTTTTTCTCTAGTTGGCAGACCTCTCTGTGGGAAACAGAAAGACGAACGGTAGGTGTGGTGTTGTCCTTTGCTCTGGCCATCCGCTATGTCTCACCGATAGGGCCGTGGCATCCTGTGTTCGGCCCATGTGACTGCCTTCGGATCTGGCTTGCCGCGGAGGGGGAGCGATGCCGAAAATCATCTTCGATACGGACCCCGGCGTTGATGACACGCTTGCCCTGCTACTGGCGTTGACATCGTCTGAGATCGAGATAGTCGGAATCACGACGGTCGCAGGGAACGCCCCCATCGACCTGACAACGGCCAACGCCCTGCGGTTGCTTGAAGCCATGGACGTCCCGACGATTCCGGTCGCACAGGGTGCTGAACGACCGCTGGTTCGCCAACCCGCTCCAGCTCTCCACATCCATGGTTCCGACGGCCTCGGTGAGAGTGGTTTCCCTGGTCCGAATCGGCTCACGCCGGTAGCTCCCGGCGCGCCCGAATTCATCACGGCGCTGGTTCGCGATCACGCGCACGCGCAGATCGATCTGGTCGCCGTCGGGCCGCTGACGAACGTGGCAGCTACGTTCCTCGCAGCGCCCGACGTGGCGACCAGGCTTCGAAGCGTGGTGATCATGGGCGGTGCGTTCGCGCTCACGCCTTACGGTCACGGAAACGTCACGCCCGTTTCCGAGTTCAACGTCTGGGCCGACCCTGAAGCCGCGGACATCGTCTTCCGTTCCGGCGCTTCGGTTACCGCGGTCGGGCTCGACGTCACCACGTCGCCGGGCGCCATCCTCACCGCCGATCTCCACGAGATGCTGAGTGCCAGTACCCACCCCGCAGCCCGACTCGCGGCTCAAGTCACCCGGCTCGGCCTTGCCAGGCGCGGGCGCGTTCAGCTGCACGATCCTCTCGCGCTCGCCGCCGTTGCTCGACCGGACATCATCGAGACCCGCGACTTTCCCGTCGAAGTAGTCCTGTCCGACGGAACGACGCGCGGCCAGACCATCGCGGACCGGCGCCCTCGACCCGAGGCCGAAGCCGCACCCCCCACCATCTCGATCGCAACGAGCGTCGCCGACCCCGGGTTCCGCGACTTTCTGGTTGGAAGATTGACCGGTGGCGCCGGTCCGTGACATGTCGGACCTGAACATCCGCCCCGTCGTCTACGGGGCCATCAACTGGGATGTCACCTTATTCGCGGATCACCTCCCAACTCCTGGCGAAGAGGTGGTGGTCACCGAATCCTCGCGCGTCCCGGGCGGCACCGGAGCTAACGTCGCCGTCGCCGCCGCACGTCTCCTCGCGTCGGGTCAGGTCGCGTTCGTCGGTGCGATTGGAGACGACGACATCGGCCGGGTCCAGCGTTCCCTTCTCGAACAAGAGGGGATCCTGGTCGAAGGTCTGCTAGCAATCCCTGGAATGGAATCTGGACAGGCCTTCATCACCGTCGACAACAACACCGGTGAGAATGTCATCGCCAGCGTCCTGGGTGCCAACGGCTCGCTCGAACCTGCCCACCTCATGGATCCGCGGGTGGCCGGGTCTCTCGCCACCGCGGGGGTTTACGCGATCACCGACCCTCCGGTGGATTTCGTCGCGGCACTCTTGCCCCGTGCACGAGCAACGAACACTCAGGTCTATTGGGATCCTGGTGTCGCGCTCGAAGCGGACCACGGCCGCGTCGAGACGCTCGCCCGCGATGTCGATGTCCTGGTGCTGAACGAATCCGAGACTCACTCTCTCTTCGGAGGGACGACCAACCCGGCATCGCTGGCTTCTGAGTTGCGCCGTTCTGGATGGCGCAACTCCATCATCCTCAAACTGGGGGCCAATGGGGCAACGCTGTTGGATCTGGAGACACGTCAGGTCACCACGTGTCCGGCCTTTCCACTCGAAGAGTTCAACTTGAAGGTCGAGAACACGGTGGGAGCTGGCGACGCCTTCTTGGGAGCACTCGTCGCGATGACCTGCCGAGGGATCGAACCCGCCGACGCCATCACCTGGGCCTGCACCGCCGCCGGACTCAAGGTAACGAAGAAGGCCACACGAGATAGCCCCTCGTGGACTGATCTCCATGTCGCACACGACTCCTGGCGAGCCAGCGGTATCGACATCCAGACTTCGCGATTCGACTGACCGCGACAACCCGGAAGGAACCGCCATTTGGCACACCGCGTATGAATGATGTGATGAAAGGCTCGTCTGTACCCCACCCCTCTCGCGCCCGCAAAACCATGCTTCCGCTCATGGCGGCGATCTTCGTCATCGCAGCCTGCGGACCGGCCGACGAAGTCTCCGATTTCATACCTCCAACTCCAACCCAAATCCCAATCGTGGAGACGTCGCCCGAGGCGGCAGATCATACTCCGGAAGTCCCGGCGCCCATCACTGCCGGCGAAGCGGATTCGCTGATCGGCTCTCCCGCTCCGTCCATCGTCGATGCCTCGGGCTGGCTAAACACGAATCCGATGACGATCGAGCAGTTCCATGGGAACGTCGTTCTCATCGACTTCTGGACGTATACCTGCGTCAACTGCATCCGGACACTGCCCTATCTCAAGGAATGGCACGAGAAGTACGAGGAACACGGGCTCGTCATCCTAGGCGTTCACTCGCCGGAGTTTGAATTCGAAAAGGTCCTCGCCAACGTCGCCGACGCCGTCGACCGCCACGGTCTTGAATACCGCATCGTCCAGGACAATCAGATGGGCACGTGGCGCGCGTTCCGGAACAGCGCCTGGCCCGCGAAGTACCTCATAGACACCGAGGGGGTCGTCCGTTACACCCACTTCG
>CAZIBZ010000071.1:0-4849 GCA_964537445.1 uncultured Dehalococcoidia bacterium
CTGCCCAGATAATTCGACGTACCCGACAACCGAGAGAACAAGGCCTCCCGTCTGGGAGGCCTTTCCTATTCGCTATTGCGCTCGACCGAGCGCTATCTTTTCCGGCGACGCAGGAACTCCATGATGACGGGCTGCATCGCATAGAAAGCCAGGAACATCAGGAGGCCCATTGCGCCGAGTCGGAACCCGGCAGGCCCCATGACTCTGAACGCGACGAACATCAGGACCGCGCCGAAAGCGAGCAGGAGTAGACCCTTTCCGATCTCCGTCAGCACCGGAGACATCGGCGGCAGCGATGGAACCCGCCTCGGCGAAGGACGATAAGTCCGACCGGGAGCCTCACCCTTCTCGCGAAGGATCTCCTCTATCTCATCCTCGATCGAATGGTGTTGATCCTCGGCCGCATCATCCGGCCGACCCGAGGAGCCCGGCTTCTCGTCATCGGGTGGCTTGTCATCGAAGCGGTTTCGGTCATCGGTCATAACGTCACTCGTTCGCACCACCAGCCGTTGTAGCTGCCGATAGCCAACCATTCTCAATGATCAATCGCGAAACATGGGTCACGTCCTCGATCTCGAACTCCGCGACCGGATAAACGGGAAGCGGGTAATCATATTTCTTCTGGATGAGCACCGCCGTTATCCCAACCGTCTGCGACCCCTTGATATCGAATTCTGGCCTATCACCAGCGTACAGAGCGGCGTCGGGCTCGGTGCCCAGCGATTTGAGTGCCGCATGGAATAGTTCGGGGTCCGGCTTATGGAAGCCGACTTCGCCAGAGATGGTGATCGAATCGAACGACTCACCGATGCCAAGTCTCGCGATCTTTGTCCGTTGGAGTTCCGACGGCCCGTTTGTGATCAGGCCCAGCTTGACTCGCTCTCGCAACCACGCCAACGTCTCTGAGACCCCGTCGATCAGCTTGAGGTTATCGTAAAGAACCTCGTTGTATCGAGCCCTCAGGCGTGCCAGTTGGTCGTCATCCAGCTTCAGGGCGTCCTTCATCCTCTGAAGTCGGTTCGCTCGACCGTGCTCGGCATCCCCCAGGGGGTCCCATCCGGCGGCCTCTCCTATCATCTGGTCCAACAGCGCGGAGTCGATCTCTCCATCGAGCAGTTCGTGGACCGCTTCGAGACGCCGTGGGGTCAGCCCCTCCGTGTCGCATAGCGTGTCGTCCATGTCCAAGAACACCGCCTTCAATCCACCCCGAGCGATCATTCGTCGTTGGCCGCTGCGATGAGCGGTTCGAATATGATTGCCCGCCAGTCCTCCTCGGAAACGGCATCAACCAGGCGCATCCCGGCTCCTGTCAACGCGTTGACGGCCAGCGAGAAGCGGTCCGCAATGACTCCTGATCCAATCAGCACGCCGCCAGGAGCGACGGCTTGAGATAGCTGGGCTGACAGCTCGGCCAGCACGTCCGCGGTGATGTTCGCGACGACGATGTCAAAACCGCCCTCTGGCCACCCCTCCCGGTTTCGACCGAACGGGTCCTGTCCGACCGACGGGAGGCTGCCTTCTTCCACCTCGACGCGGCCATTCGCGACACCGTTTGACACTATATTGTCTCGCGCGACCGCGACGGCAACCGGATCGATTTCGATCGCGCGGACATACCTTGCACCGAGCTTGGCGGCGACAATCGAGAGGATTCCTGAGCCGGCGCCAACGTCCAGGACGGTGACATCGGCGGTCACCCGTTGCTCCAACTGGCGAACGCAGAGTCGGGTCGTGGGGTGAAGCCCGGTGCCGAAGGCCATTCCAGGGTCGAGAGCAACCACGATATCTTCCGGTTCAGGCTCGTAGTCTCGCCAGGTCGGCACGACGACTGTGCGTTCTCCTGGTCGGTGAACGTGGAAGTGCTCTTTCCATGCGGACTCCCAGTCCTCGTCCGCCACCTCCCGCTCCATGAGATCGCCGCGCAACGGGCGGATCATCGCCAGGTATCCGAGCCCATCTGAAATCTGCCGCCGCGCCGAGTCAACGCTGGCTCTATTTCCCTCATCCGCAGGCACATATGTCGCGATGCGCACCGTCCTACTACCGACTTGCAGTTCCTGGGTTCCGATCCTCATGTCGGGCGGGTCGAGTTCCTCCACGGCTACTCCGCCATGGCCGTGCCTGCTGAAGAGGTCGGCCACCGCCTCCGCCGTCTCTCCATCCGCGTGAACGCTGAACTCGATCCAGTTCATCGTTTCATTCAACCGTAGTAGCTTCGACCGGTGTCACCGCCGCACGGATCGGTGGGCATGCATCACCCACGAACGTGGTGGTCGAGGCCTTCATACGCTTCGATGAATTTCGTGATGCGCTCTTCATCGAAGTCATCGAACACGTCGATCCTTGTCCACGCCGTCAGCGCGATCCGATGTGACGCGCCAGTCTCCGGGTGCAGGATTGGCGCGTACGGAGCGAGCAGGACTCGCTTCTGCTCTCCGATCGCCCGCTGGACGACGTTCGTGAGCTGGAGAATCAGGTTCGAGCATTCCTCTTCGCCACAATCGTATTGGATCACCACGTGGCCATCCTCGAGGCTGTGGACCTGCAATTCATCGGGTTGTTGCGTGCCGTAGATGTTCGCTGGAGCGAGACTTTCGCCCAGGTGAGGGCCCGAAGTTGGCGGTGATGAGTTGTAGGGAATGTGCTCTTCCTCGAGCGATTCGACATGTTGGTTTCTCAGGTCCGCCATTGCGATCCCAGGTCGTTCCTTCGTGGCCTCCTGGAATACGAGAAAGCCGACCAGCCCCACGACCATCGCCGTGACCACTCCTCCGATCAACCACGGCATCAAACTCTGGCTTCCGCTCTGGGCTCCGGCAGCCCGTCGAGCGACCGCAGTTGGGCGGTCACGTCGCTGGGCACGCGGTTGTCGTCGTCCCCGCGAAGAACCCGTTCCCTGTCGTGGCGGGTTTTCCTGGTCGTCTCCGGAGTCTTCCTGCCCTCGCCTGCGCGCCATCGCTCGCCTCCGCGCCGATATTGGAGCCACTATAAGCGCCCATTTCCAGCGAATGCGGGGTGCGCATTACTGCGCGCTACTCATCCGTCGGCACTCTCGAAAAGCGGGCATCGATTAGCATGACCGTCTTGCGCGGCGGACGAGGCGGGTGAAGGGCTGGATCGGAGTACTCAATAGATGCCGGAAGCCACAATCGCGTTCATCGGTGGGTCTGGCGTGAACGACCTCGCGGGCCTGGCCGACCGAGAAGAGTTGGTTGTCACGACACCCTTCGGCGCGCCGAGCGGTCCGATCGTTCTTGGGTCGCTCAACGGAGTTCGGCTCGCGTTCGTCGCGCGCCATGGCCCCGGGCATAGCATCGCTCCGTCGGAGATCCCGGCTCGGGCAAACGTGTACGCCCTCAAGGACATCGGAGTCGAGCGGATCGTATCGATCAGTGCGGTCGGAAGCCTCCGAGAGGAGATTCGACCCAGAGATGTGGTTGTCCCCGATCAGATAATCGACCGCACGAAGGCACGACCATCGACATTCTTCGAGAACGGGATCGTTGGGCATGTCGCATTCGCTGACCCATTTTGCCCCGCCCTCAGCGGGGTCCTGGTAGATGCATCCCACGGGATGGGCGGCCCCGGAGAACAACGCAGGGTCCACGCCGGAGGTACCTACGTCGCGATGGAGGGCCCTCAATTCTCGACTCGTGCCGAATCGCGCCTTTACCAGTCCTGGCAAGCCAGCGTTGTCGGGATGACCGCACTACCTGAGGCTAAGCTCGCCCGGGAGGCCGAGATTTGCTACGCGACTCTGGCGTTCGCAACCGACTACGACGTCTGGCACGAATCCGAAGAGGATGTGACGGTCGAGGTGGTCATCCAGCACCTGATGGCCAACGTCGCGACGGCGAAACGAATCATCGGCGAAGTGGTGCGCTCGATCCCCTCCGAGCGTCACTGCGAGTGTGAATCCGCTCTCCGAGACGCGATCATCACGGATCGAGCCAGCATTTCTGAGGAGGCTCGGCTCAGGCTTGGTCCGATCGTTCAGAGATACCTGCCCTGACGGCGTACGGGCCAGCGCCGAATCGCTCGGGATTCGGGCATTGAACCTATCGGCGCAAGTCAGTACACCAGAAGCGAATGGATGTCGCGCCCATGTAGCCGTTCTCTGCCGCCGAAATCAGTCAGTTCGATGAAGACGCTGATTCCGGCAACGTTGCCGCCCGCGCGTTCGACCAACTCGATCGTCGCTTTCAGCGTCCCGCCTGTCGCAATGACATCATCGACGATGAGTACCGTCTGGTCGCCCCGGACACCATCAGCGTGCATCTCGACCGTTTCGATGCCGTACTCCAGTTCATAGCGCGACTGGATCGTTTCCCAGGGGAGTTTCCCGAGCTTTCTCACGGGAACAAACGCCGCGTCCAGCGCGTACGCGATAGGCGCACCAAAAAGATATCCGCGTGCTTCAACGGCGACCACGGCGTCGATTCCGTTCCCCTCATAAGGTGCCGTCATTTCTTGCACAACAGCTTTGAAAGCAGCGGGGTCCGAGAGAACCGGGGTGATATCGCGGAACAGCACGCCGGGTTGTGGGAAGTCTGGGATGCTCCGAATGAGTTCGCGATAGTCCATGAAGCGACCATAGCAGTCGCCTTCGCACAGCGTCCATAAGAAAGAGCCCAACGGTGGCGCTGGGCTCTCGAAATCAGTTGCGACTCAAATTGGTCGCAGCAGACGGAAACCGGTCAGTCAGCCGAAGGGACTCTCTTCTGGCCCTGAAGCCCCATCTCTTGCTCACAGCACTTCAGTTCGCTCTCACTCGCCTTCGTCGCAAGCACCTGCGTGCCGCAATTCTCGCACTCGTACCGTTTCCCTAGTTGAATCGCCACAGTTGTCT
>CAZIBZ010000072.1:0-13215 GCA_964537445.1 uncultured Dehalococcoidia bacterium
TTGACCCTGGGGACGCGGCCAGCCTCCGCTGACTGATCGGCTTCATGCGGGCCGGACCACCTCGATCCGGCCCGTTTTCGTTGTGGCCCAGGGTTCAGGTCAATGCCCCTAACTCCATCAATGCCTTGAACTCTTCGTCGGAGTACTCGAGCAGCCCCTTGACCACCTCTACATTGTGGCTTCCGAGGGCCGGAGCCGGCAGTCGAACCTCCCCAGGTGTCCGTCCGAGGCGGGACGTGAACATCGCGTGGTGGACGGTTCCCCAGACGGGTTCGGGGTGCTCGATCGGTTGGATGTAGTCCCTCGATCTTAGATGCGGGTCGAAAAAGACATCCTCGCTATCCTGCACCGCGGCCGCGGGTATGCCGTGCCGTTGGAGCGTGAACATCACCTGCTTCGGGGTCAGGCCAACGGTCCAAGCCATGAGGGATGCGTCGATGTCGGCCCGGTTCGCGTCGCGGCCAGCAAAGGTGCGGAATCGTTGATCCACTGTCCACTCCGGCGGCCGCGCACTCGGGGGAGTCGATGGAGTTAGGGCGGTTGATAAAGCGGCCCACTGCTCATCAGTGTCGCATGCGATCGCGACCCAACGGTCGTCGCCCATACATGGGTACACGCCGTGTGGGGCGGCATATGGCCGATCATTCCCGGTCGGCTCAACGTCGCGTTCGTTCATGACGTGATCGAGGAAGGGAACCGCCATCGCGTTCGTCATGGCTTCCACCTGGGAGATCTCGATGAACTGGCCCTTACCCGTCCGCTTTCTATGCAGTAGAGCAGACTCGATGACGAACGCTGCCTGGCTTCCAACGAAGAAGTCCGCGTAGTAAATGGCGCAATGGTCGCGGGGCGTGGCGTCCGGATGTCCCCACAGGTAGCTGGCGCCCGAAGCCGTTTGGGCCTGGAGGCCGAACAGCACGTGGTCCGCGTAGGGGCCGACGCTCCCCCAACCGGGCATCGAAAGGTAGACGACCTCGGGGTTGAGAGCGCGGATATCCTCATAGCCAAGGCCCCACCGGGCAAGAGTCCCGGCGGCGTAGTTCTCCACAACGGCATCGCTTTCCGCGATCAGGCGCCTGATGGCCTCCTGGCCATCTGCAGTGTGGAGATCGACCGTGATGCTTCTCTTATTGCGACTCAGATCAGCGTGGGTGGGAATGACGCCGCCCGCACGAGAATTCGGGTCGAACACAGACGACTCAATCTTGATGACGTCGGCCCCGAAATCGGCCAGTTGGCGCGTGCAGTAGGGCCCGACCCAGATGCGGGTCATGTCGACGATCCGGATGCCTTCGAGTGGAGCCTTTGGGGACCCTTTCTCCGGTCTCCGTCCGTTGCGTCCGCCGGCCGAACCGATCGAGTTCATCACCTCTGTCGTGTGTTCACCCAGCCGTGGCGCCGGGCGGGAAATGCCCCAGGGAGTCTCACTGAGCTGGGCGATCGCTCCGGGTAACCGATACCTACCAATCGTTGGGTGCTCAACGTTCAGGAAATAACCACGGTCTAGAAGGTGGGGATTTCTGGCAAGATCCGCCGGGGTGCTGACGGGCGCGGCCGGGATCCGTTGGCTTTGCGCCTTCTCGACGAAGTCCGCGACCTCGAAACCGAGGACAAATGCGCTTACCAGTTCGTGAATCAGGTCGGCTTGCTCCCGGCGGCCCGCAACCGTGTCGAACATCGGATCCCTGAGGGCGGACTCGTCCATCCATTCGACCAGTGAGCTCCACTGGCCTGGGGTGATTGGGGAGAAACCGATGAATCCGTCAGCGCACTCGAAGATGCCGGTGGCGCCCCCGCTCCCTATCCCGGGTCGAAGTTGCATGGTTCCGTTGTAGCCGTACTGCGAAACGATGAAATGGACGTTGGCGATGGCCTCCTGCATCGAGACTTCAACCTGTTGCCCGATGCCGTCGTTCTCCCGAGCGAGCAAGGCGTGAACGATTCCAAGCGCGGCGTGGACCCCCGGAAGGCTGTAGCCGAGAAATGCCGGCGACATGGAAGGAGGCCGGTCCGCTGCTCCTTGGATCGTCATCAGGCCGCCCATCGCCTCGGCATGGAGGTCGGAGCCTGCGTACGACGAGTACGGACCAGTCTGGCCGAAGGGTGTGACGGAGCAGAACACCAGGCCGGGGTTGGTCTCGGAAAGCGTCTCATAATCGAGATCGATTTCTGCGAGGTCTCCGGGCTTGAACCCTTCCAGGATGACGTCGGCTTGGGACGCGAGTTCTCGGAATCGCGACCTTTCATCCTGGTCCGCCAGGTCGAGGGTCACACTACGCTTATTGGTGTTGAAGGCGAGGAAGACCAGGCTCCTATCCGCATCCTCAATATCTCCGGCGAACGGTGACATCCGACGGGTAGGGTCACCAGTTGGGGGCTCTACGAGAACGACGTCCGCTCCCATATCGGCCAGGATCCGCGCAGCGTAGGCCGTACGCATGCTGCCGAGGTCGAGGACTCGGGTGCCTTCGAGGGGTCCTGTCCGATCCGTGGTCATGCGCTCACCTCTCAAACGTTGGTGCAATGGGCGACAGGGAAACGCGGACTCGAACGCGTACATACCTGTCATTATTCAAAGGGGCAGGCTATTCCAATCGTGCTGGCAACGAAAACCGGATCAAAGACTCACCCGGGCACCGGATTCTGCTGACCGTACGATCGCATCGAGGGTCCGGTGCCGCCTGAGCGCCTCGGGAAAGTTCGGATGTGCGTCGCTGTTCGATCCCCTGAGGGCCCGGGCAAAACGCCGGAACATCTGCGCCATGTTCACGGCGACACCGATCGGGACTTCGGGCGGAGTCCAGTGCAATTCGCCGGGCGGTATTAGGACCTCCAGTCCAGACCCGTCGCCCTTCGCGCCGCGAAGGATGGGGTCCACCATCTCGACCATTTGGTCGGACGACGCGACCAAGGTGCCTTCCGTTCCGTAGACCTCCATTCGAAACGCCGTCCCATGCCAGGGAACCGAAGCAACATGGACTGAAACGAGCGCATCGTTGTCAAGTCGGCCCGTCAGTAGGACGTTGTCTGGCGACGTAACTTCGACCGCGCCATCGGAATCCGCGAGTTGCCAACGTGGGACCTGTGTTTCGACGAATGCACCAACCTCTCGGAGTTCGCCGATGCACCACAGGAAGACGTCAAGGGCATGCCCGGTGGCGATACTGAGTGTATGCGCACCCGCGTCCCGATCAGCGTTCCATGTGAACGCGTCACGTCGCGGGCGAGTGACCCCGGGTAAGAACATGGTCATGTTCGCGGAGAGGGTTGATCCGACGTAACCTTCGGCAACGAGATTCCGTAAATGTTGGAAGCTCGGCGCATATCGGGCTTGGAGGCCGACCATCGTGCGGACTCCCTTTTCCTCGGCGAGCGAGGCCATCTCTTCCGCTTGTTCCGTATTCGCCCCGAGTGGCCACTCGCAGAAAACGTGTTTCCCGGCGCGAAGCGCCGCCATCACGACCTCATGGTGGGAGGGTGCACGAACGCACACGTCCACAACCTCAACGTTCGGGTCAGCTACGAGTTCGTTGTAGTCCCAGTACGCTTTCGTTGCACCATACTGATCCCGGGAAGCTTTGGCGGTTTCCTGATGGTTCGTCGCGACGGCGACCAACTCGTACTCGGGAAGCCCGAGGAGGGCAGGGAGGTGTGCGCGCATTCCCCAGCCGTACCGTGTGCTGGCGCCGACGACCCCGATCCTGACCTTCTCGAAAGTCTCTGTCACCGTGGGAGACCCATACCTCGTTGGGCGATGATGTTCTTCTGGATCTCGTTGGTCCCCGCTTCGACGCTGACGGTGCCTGACGTGAAGGCTCTGTTGTTGATGAAGCCCTGCGAAGGCAGTCGGATTCTATTCCCGGGAAGTAAGTTTCCGTACTCCTCGAGGCTCCGCGAGAGGAACCTGTAGATCCCCTGGATCAAGTTGGCACCCCAGATCTTCGTCATCGATGACTCGCGGCCGGGGACGATACCCTGGCTCTGCATCCAGGCGACTCGGTAGGCCAGCATGCGGTCGGCCTCAAGCTCCAGTCGCCAGTTTGCGAGTTGGTGCCGGGTTATCGGATCATCCAGCGGGCTGGATCCACGGGTCCGGCGCAGGTGTTTCGAATATTCGATGAACTCCTCGACCACCCGAAGCATGCTGGCGGGTACCTGGATGTAGGACCGCTCAAACGACAATGTCGTCATCGCGGCGTACCAACCGCGGTTCTCCTCTCCGATGATCGACCGAGCCGGGACGCGAACGTTCTCCAGGAACATCTCGTCCCATCGATGGCGGCCCAGAGCGTCTTTGATCGCGCGAACGGTAACTCCGGGGAGGTAGTCACCATTCTGCTCGCGTAATGGGGAAAGCATGTACGTGATGCCGCGATGCTTCGGTGCTTCCGGATCGGTTCGCACCATCAGATGCATCCAGTTTTCCCGGTAGGTTCCCCAGATCTTGGTGCCGTTCAGGATGTAGTCATCACCATCTCGAACCGCACGTGTTTCCAATGATGCGAGATCCGATCCGGCATCCGGCTCGCTGAAGCCTTGCGAAAACTCGATATCGGCGTTGGCGATCTTCGGAAGGAATTCCTCTTTTTGCCAGTCCTGGCCGTGGACCATGAGGACGGGACCCACGAGTCCGCCGCCGAACGCCGCCGGCGCACCCGCGTATGACATCGCCTCTCGATAGGCCAACTGGGTGGTGATGGGTACGTTTTTTCCACCAAACTCGGTCGGCCAATGCATCGTCCACCAACCACGCTGGACGAGCTTCTTCTGGAACGCCTTCGTGAGCGCCCCATACTCCTCATCCATGTGGTGCCAGTCGATGCCGAAGACGACGGGCACATCAAAGCCCTTTGGGTCCCATTCACGTTTGGTGAACTCGATGGCTTCCCTGCGGATCGCCTCGTCTTCGGGCGAGAAACGAAAATCCATGGGTCCCTCCGGGCGTCGACAACTTCAAAACCTTGGGGGTCTGAATCGAATGAAAGCGTATCACCGGTCATCTCTGTGTCTCTGCCTTATCCGGATCCGGGGAGACAGGATCATACAAACGCGTCCGAACATCGCGTAATAGGGTGCATAATGTGGCGAATTGATCGGGGCCGGATTCTGGTTTTGAACCGTGAGTACAGCTTGATCGGTACCGAAATCCAGGGGGAACAAGATGGATTTCCGATTTTCGGCCGAGGACGAGGCCCTACGACAAGAGGCGCGCGATTTCGTTCGTAGCGAATGGGATCCGAAGGAGTTCGACACCACGGGCTTCCTGGCTAGCTGGAGGGCCGACGAGACTCGACGCAGCGGGCAACGCGAACTCACAAAGGCGTTCGAGAGAAAGTTGGTCGACAAGGGCTGGTTCACGATGCACTGGCCAGAGGAACACGGCGGCAAGGATGCCCCAATCTCCACACAACTCGCCTTCCGCGAGGTGATGGCGTATGAGGAGGCTCCGGCGTCGCTCGGTGGAGGCCTCGTTGCTCCCGTACTCATGGTGTTGGGGCAGGACTGGCAGAAGGACTACTTCCTCCCCCGGATTGCGAACGGGGAGTTGGATTTCGGGCAGGGGTTCAGCGAACCGAACGCGGGTTCCGATCTGGCCGGACTCGAGCTCCGAGCCGTGCGAGACGGCGATGATTACGTGTTGAACGGCCAGAAGATCTGGAGCCAGTACCGCACGGAATGGATGCACATCCTTGTCAGGACCGACCCAGACGCTCCGAAGCATCGCGGGATCACCTATCTGCTGCTTCGGCTCCGCGATGAGGGATACGGCGAACCCACCATCCCTGGAGCTACGGTCCGCGCCATCAAGGACGGTCTGGGACGACACCGATGGGACGAATTGTTCCTCGACAACGTGCGAGTCCCGGTGCGAAACGTGATTGGCGAAGAGAACCGCGGATTCTATGCAGCCATGACGACCCTTTCCTTCGAACGCTCGAACATCGCGGGCCCAGCCGGGTTGCAGAAGGTGTTGGAGCAGTTCATCGAATGGGCGAAGGACCGGAAGCGTCGGACGGGCAACGGACCCCTCGATAGCGTCATCGCGCAGAATCAACTGGCGGAGTGGCGCGTCCAGCTCGAAGCGGCCCGAATGCTCTCATACCGCGTCGCGTGGATGCAGAGCCAGGGAATGATCCCCCAGAAGGAAGCCTCCATGACGAAACTCTGGGGCGACATTCTGTTCATGGGCGTGCGACGCACGTTGGCCCGGCTTATGGAGGAATACGGGAACCTCCGGCCCGACGACGAGCACTTCAAGCTCCCGATGCGGAACTTCCTCCCCGCTCAGGCGTACATGAGCGGTGTCATGGCGGTCGCCGGAGGCACGGACGAGATCCAGCGGAACATCATCGCCCAGCGGGGTCTGGGACTACCCAGGTAGTCACGATCTGACTCTGAGTGCGCAAAGAGCGCGGCCAGGTGGCCGCGCTCTTTTCATTATTAGGTTTCTTCGTTCGCGGTTAACTCCCGGCGCCCCCGGTTCCACCGCCGAATCCTCCACCACCAAACCCCCGTCCGTCCCCAAAGCCTCCACCGCCACCGCCGAAGAGGCCCGCCAGTCCACCCTCCGGGACCACGAAGATCGATGTGGCTTCCACCTCGCCGGAGTCGTTTCGTGCCCCGACCACCGTTACCTGAAGGCCGTCCAATAGATCATCGGATCCGATAACAGCCAGCCTTTGAATCACGGTTTCATCATCGACCACGGCACGGAGTGGGCCCTGGTCGGTGTTCACCGTAATGACGTTTCCTTCCAACCCTTCGATCGTGCCGTCCAGTGCGCCACCGCCGCCGCCAAATCCGCCACCCTGGACTCCGAAACCGCCTCTGGTTTGCCCTTGAAATTGCTCCCGAAGCAACTGCAGTTCCTCTGCCGATGGCTGCTGGCCTCGGCCGATCCGTTCCCTGAGGTCCTGGAGTTGATCCGCCACGGCATCGACGGAATCGTCGGCCGTTGGCTCCGAGTTCGTGGGAGCTACGAGTTGAGCGGTCGGCGGAATCGTCGACGCCTCCACCTGGTTCTTCCCCACGGCAATGCCGCCGGCGAAACTGGCTCCCAGCCCACCTCCTAGAGCGACGACTGCAATCAGCAGGCCGGTGAACGATTTTGTACTCATTTCCTCTCCATTACCTCGTGTTCCATCGGCCACGTTCACTCATAGCGCAGCGCTTCGATCGGATGGAGTCGCGCCGCGCGAATGGCTGGATAGATGCCAAAGAAGAGCCCAATCGCAGCCGAAACCGCGAGCGCGAGCACAGCGACATCGCCGTTGAAAACCGTCGTGAAACTTTGGCCGAGGAGAGTCTTTCCATCGAGAACGTTCGACAAAGCAATGCCCAGTGCTACCCCGAGAATCCCTCCACCGAGGCTGAGTAGGGTCGCCTCCATCACGAACTGGAACAGGATGTCGCGCCGCTTCGCTCCTTGGGCTTTCCGAATACCGATCTCTCGTGTCCGTTCGGTAACGGACACGAGCATGATGTTCATGATTCCGATTCCTCCCACCAGGAGGGAAATGCTGGCTATCGCGCCGAGGAAAACCACGAACGTCTCGTTTGTCGCCTCGAGCGTTTCTATCGTTTCCACCTGGCTGGTGATCGCGAAGTCGTCATCCTCGGTGAGCCGGTGTCGCAATCTGAGAATGGTCGCGATCTCCTGCACGGCCGAGTCCAAATCAGCCGTTTCCTTCACCTGGACGTTGACGTTTTGGACAGTGATTTCGCCTTGAGCCGTGCGTTGGGCGGACAGTCGGTAGTAGGCCGTGGTGAGAGGAACGAGCACCCTGTCGTCCTGGTTTCCGAGTGCGGCGCCCCCAAGGCTCTTCAGGACTCCGATTACCGTGAACTGGCGACCATTGATCCGGATCGCCTGTCCCATCGGATCTCTCAAACCGAACAGTGTCTCGGCGGTCGTTGCACCGAGAACGGCGACTTCGGATCGGCTTTGCAGGTGGGCAGGTGAGATGAACTGCCCCGTGGCGATCGGTGCATTGCGGACCGCTTCGTATTCGGGAGTCACTCCAACTACCTCGGTCAATGTGTTCTCCCGTCCCGCGACGATCCGGCCTTGTGAGGACAACTCCGGAGCGACCGCCTCGACCGAAGGAGCCATACCGGAATCCACCAGCGCGTATGCGTCCTCGAATGTGAGGGTAGAAGCACTCCCCTGGCCGCCAACCAGGCCGGCGAACCCGGTCGATGCCCCCGGACGGACGAAGAGAAGGTTCGCGCCAAGCGACTCAATACTTGAGGTGACGGCGGCCTGCGCTCCCCTGCCGATCGACATCAGAGATATCACGGCGGCGACGCCGATCACGATTCCGAGCAAGGTCAGACTCGCTCGTAGTTTGTTCGTACTGATCGAAGATACCGCGGTGGTGAATATGGCTATCGGTGTCATTCCGAGCCTCGGGCTTCGTCGGCCGCAGCAACGGCATCGGCAGGATCGACGACTGGCGTGTCGCCAACGACCAGCCCGTCCCGCATCGTGACCACTCGCTTGGTGTATCCCGCAATGTCAGGTTCGTGGGTGACTATGACGACCGTGAGACCTTCTTCTCGATTGAGCCGTTGGAGGATCGCTATGATTTCGATGCTCGACCGCGAATCCAAGTTTCCCGTCGGTTCATCCGCAAGCAGGATCGCGGGGTTCTTTACGAGGGCTCGAGCGATCCCGACGCGTTGTTGCTGCCCACCGGATAACTCGGTGGGCTTGTGGTCCGCCCGGTCCGCCAGCCCTACGCGCCCAAGCGCCGCGACTGACCGCCTCTCCGCATCCCGACCACCGCCATAAAGCAGCGGCAACGCCACGTTCTGAACCGCGTTCATCCTGGACAAAAGGTTGTACGTCTGGAAGACGAATCCAATCTTTCGATTGCGAATCTCGGCGAGGTGGTTGTCGTTCATCTGGCCGACTTCATCACCGTCGAGCCGAAAGACCCCCGACGTCGGCACGTCCAGACAGCCAATGAGGTTCATGAGCGTCGATTTCCCGGAGCCGGAGGCGCCCATAACCGCAACCATTTCTCCTTGGTCGATGGCCAACGAAACGCCCGCCAATGCATGGACCTCGACGGCGCCCATGCGGTAGACCTTCGTGACGGATTCGAGTTCGATCATCATGGAAAATCGGCTCTACTCTATGGGGCTCTGGGTCGACCAGCGCCTCCCCCCCCACCAAAGCCTCCGCGACCACCTCCGAACCCGCCGCCCCCAAAGCTCCCTGCCTGGCGAAACACGTCAAAGGGGTTATCGCTTGTTGCCGCCTGAATCGCTTCCATGGCGATCTGTTCGCCCTCACTCAACCCGCCGGTGACAGCGACCCAAAAATCGTCGCTATTCCCGAGCTGGACGGACCTCTCCTCGAGCCCGGCTTCCGTGCTGACGAGAACGAAGGGCGCGTTGAAGCTCCCTCGCAATGCCTGCGTCGGGATTAACAGGACGCCGGGATCTTCGCGGATCACGATATTCGCTGTGGCGCTCAGCCCCGACCGAAGTTGCAGGTCCGGCGGAAGGTCTATCCGGATCCTGATCGGGTAGGAGACCACACCTTGCTGCGAACTCGGCACCGAGTCGATCGACGAGACAGAACCCGTGAGGGGAACTCCGGGCAACGCATCCATGGTCACCGTCGCACTTGCACCGACGGAAACGAAGAGCACGTCGATCTCGTCGACGATCCCATCGACCTCCGCCTCGCTCGGATCGATGATCTCGATCGCGAACTGGTTCGTGTTAGCCCTGAAGATGTCGCCGGGGGCGACATTCACGGCGGAGACGAATCCGTCGAACGGCGCCAGCAGTGTGGTTCCCAATAGATCTTCGATCGAAGAATCGAGGGAGGCAGAGGCATCAGCGATGTCGGCCCTCAAAAGATCGATGCTCGCGTCATCATCGTCGGCGTTCAGATCCACGAGTGCCTGTTGCTCGGACACCAACGTCTCCTGCGCGACCATGAGCTGTCTTTCGGCGACCTCGATGTCGATCGGGTCGGCCACCTCGAGGAGATCGGCGAACCGGTCTTCAGAAGCGACCAGCATGTCGCGGGCTCGACCAACAGCGGCATTGGACGTGGCCAGGGCGCGTGCCGACTGGTTGTTCACGCCTTCGAGCGTTTCTTGGGAGAGCTCGTAAGCATCCCAGGCGTCGTTCATCTCTCGCAGGATGCAAGACCCCTGCGCCGTAGAAAACGAATCGCCGCAATCAACGACAATGAAGCCCGGGTAGAAGTTCAGCCAAGCGTATATCGTGGGTTCACTCCAGGGAGTCTCCGCACTGTCAGCGGGCGGCCCGGAGGAGAATGAACCTCTGTCAACGTCGAGCGAATCGACATCTCGATCAAAGATGACAGAGAGGTCGGCACCCCATCCGTCGAGCAGCTCCGTTACCGTCTTGTCCAGGTCCTCAACTGGGACATCAATGCCCAGCCATCTATTGAAAACGCTGCCGTATTGATCCCGCGCGCCATCCACTGCGTCGATCGCGTCAACGACTTTCCGGTCCCAATCACGAACCGATAACGAGAACTCATCAAGGGCGTTGGCAAGCTCGGTTTCCGCCGTTTCGATATCCTCTCTCGCGTCCGCGACGTCTGCCTCGTCCGGCGGTGCAAGAAGATCATCGAGCGCCTCCTGGGCGTTTCGCAACGAACGCGCCGCGGTCGAAACTTTCGATTCGGCGATCGCAACTGCCAGGTCGGTCGGCGGTTCAATGGCGTCGACGAGGGAATCCTCCGCACGTTGAAGAGCGACCCTGGCCTGCGCTGCCGATTTCTCAAGTGAAGTCACACTCGCCTCGTCGAGCGTGGCAAGGATCTGGCCTTCGGACACGGAATCGCCGACCTCGACAAACACCTCGCCGACCGTCCCGTCTGTTCCGAAGCCCCCAGCCTCAGTATTCGGGAACACGACGCTGCCATTCGTCGAAACCTCGTTCCGCAGATCACCGACCTGGACGGCAACCAGTTGTTGGTCCTCCCCCAGCCCGGGGACCCCAGACGCAGTCGCAGGTGAAAGCAGTGTGTACGCGCCACCTCCGCCGCCAGCCAGTACCAGGGCAAGGACGGCAACCTGCCAGACTTTGAGCACTTTCAAAGAATCCAAAAGCCCGCTCATGACTCCTCCGACCCTTCCGTCGTTTGTTTGTGTATCGGTGAGAACGGGAGATCGAACTCGAACCGGCTGCCGACTCCCAGGGTGCTCGTCGCCCTTATCGTCCCTCCATGGGCCTCAACCAACCGCCGGGCGATCGTCAGGCCGAGCCCCGCGCCACCCGTCGAGCGTGCCCGCGAGGCATCGGCGCGGTAGAAACGTTCGAACACTTGGCCCAGGACTTCTGGAGCCATCCCTACACCGGAGTCCTCGACCGAGACGCAGACATCACCGTTCACCGGTCCCGCGTCGACAGAGACGAAGATGCTTCCTCCTTCACCGGTGTGAGTGAGCGCATTGTCCAGAAGGATTCCGATCACCTGCATAATCCGTGTGCGGTCCACGTCGAGGGGCGCGAAGCTCTGAGTCAGTTCCAGCGTCAAGCCAACGCGAGACGCGTCGGCGCGGGCACGGAACCCCTCGACAGAAGTTCGAACAAGTTCTTCGATCGATTCCGGGTTCCGATCGAGGCTCAAGGTGCCCGCTTCTGCGGACGCGATGAGTCTCAAGTCTTCTACGAGGCGAGCAAGATGCAGCACCTGAGCATGAACCGTGCTGATTGCCTCAGGGCCGGGTTCGACCAGACCATCCTGCATTGCCTCCAGATAACCCTGGATATTCGTAAGTGGGGTACGGAGTTCGTGAGCAACGTCGGCCACCATGGTCTTTCGTTGTTCTTCAGCACGCTCCAGGTCGGAGGCCATCGAGTTGAACGTTCGCGCGAGCTCTCCGATTTCGCCCGAGCCACCAGATTGGACTCGTTGCTTGAGATCCCCTCTTCCCAGCCGTCGTGCGGCCGCGGTGAGCGTGGTGACCGGGATCAACGCCTGCCTTGAGACCAACGACACAAGAAGGATGCCCGCGGCACCGGCCGCGAATCCGGAGAAGAGGAGCGAGCGGTTCAAAGCAGCTGAGATACGAGACGGTGGCGGTTCGAGGGGTCCGTCGCCCAGGTCCGAAGCCTCGAGCGAGACGGCCGTGATCTCTCGACCGCCCTGACGGATTGGGAAACCCCACGGCCGGCGGCCTGGTGGCGGGCGGCTGTCTCCAGACGTCCGTTGAAATCGCTCTTGGTGCGAGTCGCCAATCACCTCTCCCGCTGCGTCTCTAACAACGATATGCAGTCCAAAGAGTCGACCCGCCTGTTCGATTGCAGGTTGGAGTTCTCCCACGGCCCCCTGGCGCGGTGTTTGATAGCGCGATACGAGTGTCTGGATCCGTTCGGCTCTGGCCTGATTCGCCTCTTGCTCGAACCGGTCAACCTGGCGCTGGGCCTCCGCGCTCGTGTGGAGGCTGACGCCAGCAAGGCTGAGTGTCATCGCAAGAACGAAACCTGCCATCAGCCGGACCTGGAGACTCGAAACCCAGTTACGCATCGCCGAACCTGTATCCGATTCCGTAGACCGTCCGGAGATATTCCTTTCGAAACCCGAGTTTGCGACGTACTGCGGAGATATGAGCGTCGACGGTTCGGTCAAACCCAGCGAAGTCGTCCCCGAAAACACGGTCGATGATCTCTTCTCGCGAGAAAACCCTTCCGGGCGTCCTCATCAAGAGCGTCAGTAACTCGAATTCGGTAGGAGTCATCTGAGGTGAGGCACCGGCAACGGTGATTACCCGGCCCCGGAGGTCGGCCATGATGTCTCGGTAGACGATTTCGTCGGGCCCCTCCCGGACGGCTTCTGAGGAACGGGAACGTCGCAGCACGGCGCGAACGCGGGCGGCCAATTCTCGGGGACTGAACGGCTTGGTCACATAGTCATCGGCTCCGAGGTCGAGACCAATCAGTCGATCCTGCTCTTCGGCACGGGCCGTCAGCATCAAGATCGGTATGTCCGACTGCCGACGAACGGCTCGGCAGACCTCGATCCCATCCATCCCCGGCAGCATTAGGTCAAGGACCAACAGGTCCGGCTTCGATTCGATCGCGACCTTGAGTCCATCCCGTCCATCACGTTCTGTGAGTACCTTGTGCCCATCCCTCCGGAGATACATGCCGACCAATTCGACGGTATCCGGATCGTCCTCGACCAACAAAACGGTGCTTCCCACACGCATTCTCCCG
>CAZIBZ010000073.1:0-4583 GCA_964537445.1 uncultured Dehalococcoidia bacterium
TCCTGATGATCGGCGCAGGCTCATACATCGTCTATTACTGGTTGACGCTCGGCGGACTCGCATGATCGACGCTGGCGATCGAGAGGCTTCGGCGCGGTCGACGCCGATGCCCTGGAGGGCGCTTCGAAGGACGAAGCCACCATGGCCATGCTGCACGCGACCGGCTGGGTCGTGAAGGAGGTGGAGAGCCTTCGCGACCGTCGCCAAGGTGGAGGATGGGACATCGTTGGCCTGGACCAGTTGCTGGTCGGTCGTCGCGTGCTGGTTACCCTCCTGCTGCGGCGCTAACCCCGACTACTCGGTGACTGCAGCCTCGGACAGGCCCATCTCGAAGACGAGTGGGGTTGCCGGAAAGTCCGAGCCGGAACAGATATCGGACGTCATCGCTCCGTCGGCCGATAGATCAACGTTGGTGGTCGCGCTGGAACACGCCTGCTGCTTCACATCTTCCGAGCCATTGGGTACGTAGACATTGCCGGTGACCGTTGCGTTCGACCCGTCGAGGAGGACATGGTCGCCTTCGTTGCCCTCAAACTCGTTCGCGTCGATGACGAGGCCGGTCAAGACGCCGAACGCCATGACCCCGTTCCCGTGGATGGACAACGCCACGCCCTCGTAGAGCGAGACTTCGCGCGAGTTAGTGATCTTGGACGAACCGATCTCGACTGACCCAGACGTGTCCTGGACCCAGACTCCACCGTAGATGTTGTTGTCGATCGTCGCGCCGTCGATGGCCATCGCGGATGAGGACGTTGTGAGGTCGGCAACGAACACCCCGACCCCGCCGCCGAGGTTGTCGTCGGCCAAGGTGTCGGAGATAGAGCCCCCAGCGAGGTCCAAAGAACCGCCCGCGACGGCGATGCCCGCAAAGCTACTCGTTTCGAGGACTGCATCGTTGATGGACGCGGACGCGCTGCCCGTAACCAGCAGGCCGGGCCCCGCGCTCTCCGCCACGCGCAACTCGTCGCCGACGAAGGTCGCGTCGTTCTGGACCACGACCCCAAGTGAGACCGTGTACCGGACCATCCTGACCGTGCCCCGAAGTTCGGTGCCATCGCGGGCCACAACCCTAGTCCCGGTCCCGTCGGCAAGGATATGCGCTTCCCCGCTGGAATCGACGGTCGATGAGTCGAGCGTCAGCCTCCCGGCTCGGCCAACGTAGGCACCGATACCCCAGACCTGGTCAGAGGTGGCCTTCGTTTGCTCGATGGCGCTGTCGAATAGTGTGAGCGAGGAACCCATGACGCAAACGCCAAAGGGCTGGCGCCGACGATGCGGGTGCGCCTGCCCATCATCGTGGAGCCGTTGGCGAGAACGAGGCCCGTGCCACCACAGAGGTCAGGGCCGTCCATCTCGAGGCTGGCGTCAGGAATTTCGTCGCCGTTGGCGGCAGCGTCGTCGTCGCTGTCATCGTCGTCGCTCATGAAGCCGAGGAAGACATCCGACGGCCGGGTCGGGACGGTGGCGTACGGGTTCAATACGGCGTCACTGACCATGGCGGACGAAGTGGCGCGGCGACGACCAGTCCGGCCCTGAAAGAACTCGAGGCGACCCACAGCTTTCCGTCGGTCACGGCGACGGGCATTTCGATCTCTAACCCAGCCAGCGACGACTCGTTCGCGGCGCCCGGTGCGAAAGCGAGTGGTGCCATCGGCGTCGACGATCGCGTCAGCAGCGTCCCATCGCTCTCCGCCCGGATGTGGATCAGGGAGTGAAGCGATACACGTTGCGTCGTCCATCGGGGCCCGACGAGCAGGATCCCGTCGTAGTCGTTTTCGAGCGCGAACCCTACGGCCCCGTCGAGTGCCTGACCGTCCGCGCAGTAGACACCGTCCTGGCCCATCCCCGAGGGGCCCATGCAACCCTGGACGACTCGCAATACGTTTTCCGGGTGCGGCATGCCGTCGAATATCGACATGTCAGTTTCATCCTGGGTGGGAGGATGCGGCAGTTCATCCGGGCCGTGAGCAGACGCTGCCGTGATGGCGAGAAGAACAGCGGCAACGGCGATCGCGGAAAAACCGGCGGCCGCCCTCATCCGGCGACGCCAACGGCGCCTTCCGACCGAGCGTTGCCCGCTTTCGATCCCGTTCACCCTTCTCTCCTGATCTGAATCCCGGCGCCGACCTCCGCGGCCAGCACCGCTGGCGCTCGTGGTCGCCCGATTCGATTCTCCGCCTCTCCGAGGCGAAAACAAGTCCCCGGATTCTGGTGGCCACGTCACGAAGCGCGTGTCGCCACATGCGTCACCGGCCCTGCCAATCGGCGGATCGTCGTTCGCCCTGCGCGCGGATCCCCTCTTCGCGATCTGTGGAAGCGTCAACGGTTTCGGAGAAGCGATTGAACTCGCGCCAGGCCTTCACCTCGCGGAACTCCTGCTGGGTATCCCAGGCCCGCTTAATGGCCTGGATCACGAGCGGCGCGTTCTCGGCAACCTCGTCCGCGAGCGCTCTGGCCGCGCCGAGCAATTCCCCGATCGGAACGACCTCGTTGACGAGGCCTGCCTTCTCCGCATCAGCGGCGGAGATCGCCTTGCCGGTATACAGAGCACGGGCAGCGATGACGGAGGGTGTCTGCATCCAGAAATCGTGGAGCGCGCCAGGCATCATGCCCATGCGAACCAGCGGGTAGCCAATGGTGGCGTTGTCTGACATGATGCGGAGGTCGCACTGCATAACAATGGCGGCACCCATCCCGAGCGCGTATCCGTTGATGGCAGCAATGACCGGCTTTCCCAGATCGTATTCGCGTGGGTAGATGCTTCGGCTCGCCTCGTGTGGCGACCGACCCTCGAACTCGGACGGAAGCTCGTCGCCGGCCCGTAGATCGAGTCCTGCGCAGAACGAACGCTCTCCCGCGCCAGTGACGATCCCGACGATGACACGGTCGTCGTCGCGGAACCGGACCCATGCGTCGTGAAGCGCGAACTGGGCGGCGAGTGAGAGTGCGTTCAGCTTCTCGGGACGGTTGATCGTGATCGTCGCGACCCTCCCGTCGACTTCGTACAGAACGTCATCTGCCATTCGAATTTCCTCCGGCTCTGCTGGTCGAAGCGCCCACGCCCGTGAGTCCGGGCACGGAGCGATGGTACCTTCGAAGAATCGAGAGCGAGAGAACGGGAGGAACGAGACCGCATGACAACGACCCCGACAGACCGACGGACGATCCTGGTGACGGGCGCGACGGGACGACAGGGGGGAGCAACTGTCGACGCACTGCTCGGCGCAGAGGGTGAGAACTGGCACGTCCGGGCGATGACACGAGACGCGACCAGCGAAAAGGCGCGCGCGCTCCAGGCGCGTGGGGTCGAGGTCCTAACGGGCGACCAGGATGACGTGGCGTCGCTGGACCACGCTGTCGCGGGGGTCCATGGTGTGTTCTCGATTCAGCTGTCGATCGACTTCGAGGCTGAGAATCGGCAGGCGCGCAACCTGGCTGACGCGGCGAAACGGGCGGGCGTCTCCCACATCGTCGCGACGCTCGCTGCGGGTGCCGGTATGGAGGGAACGGGCCTCGAACGGTTCGCGTCAAAGCGAAGGATCGCCGACTATCTGAAAGGCCTCGGCGCCCCTCTGACAATTCTTCGGCCCACCGGGTTCATGGAGAATTACCTGGGGAGCCGGGCCGCGATCCTTGGTGGAGCGCTGGCCGGAGCGACCGCTCCCGGAACATTGAACTGGTACATCGCCGTCGGCGATATCGGTGCGTTCGCGGCGGCCGCGTTCGCTTCACCGAGCGATTTCGTTGGCGCCGAGATCGACCTCGCGGGCGACCAGTTGTCCGGGACCGAATCGGCCGAGGTTTTCTCCAGGGTCATAGGCCGAGCCGTGGGGTACCAGCAGACGCCCCGGGAGGAGATGGAGAAAAACTTCCCGGCGGAGCGTGTGGCGTTGAACGACTGGTACGACCGGGTCGGCTACCGGTTCGACGTCAATACGCTGCGGGCACGCTGGCCGAATCCATCGTTGATGACGCTGGAGGAGTGGTTACGGTCTCCGGCTTGGAGCCAGGCCTAAACGCGGACGCGCGGAGAATCCTTCGCCCAACCGAGCCCGTTCTCCGTGGCTATCGGGGTAGGTCGAGTCCTCGCTGGGCGACAATGTTCCGCTGAACCTCGTCCGTGCCTCCTCCGATGGCGAGGCCGCGGATCAACCAGGCGTTGACTCCAAGGAATCCGCCGAGCGGGGCGCGTTTCGACGCCCGTGGCACGATTATTGCGTCGTCCTCCATGAGCTTCGCGAGGCGGTTATAGACGGTGAACCCGACCTCGTCGCCCATGAGCTTGACCATCGACGCCTCTTTGTCAGGGACGAGGCCCTGGGACTGCATCCACGCAACTCGGTAGCAGAGCATGCGCGTAGTCTCGACCTGGACTCGAAGGTCGGCGATAGCGTTGCGGGCGATCGGGTCGGCGAGGAGGTCGCGGGCACCCCGACGCTTGCGGGTCTTCACAGCCTCGATGAACTGCTCCATAAACAGCATGAGCCGTGCGGGGATCTCGACCTGCGAGCGCTCGAAGCTCAGGGTGGTCATGGCCGTGTAGAAACCCCGGTTGAGCTCGCCGATGAGGTTGCGCTTGGGGA
>CAZIBZ010000074.1:0-16996 GCA_964537445.1 uncultured Dehalococcoidia bacterium
ACGTGGCGGGGATGGAGGCCGAAACGCTGGCTCTGGGGGCGGAGGGAACAATCGCGTTTCGCCGCACCCAAGAGATGCGCTACGGAGAGAATCCGCACCAGGCCGCGGCACTCTATGAAGACATCGATGTTGGCAGAGCGAAGGCGGAAGGTGTCCTGGCTGCGGGGCAACTTCACGGGCGCGAGATGTCCTACAACAACGTGCTCGACGCCGATGCCGCTTGGGCGGTCGTCTGCGACTTTCCAGAGGCGCCGACGGTCGCGGTGATCAAGCACGGGAACCCGTGCGGACTGGCCTCTGGTGAGACGCTCGAGGCAGCGTACCGCGCCGCATTGGAAGGGGACTCGGTGTCGGCGTACGGCGGGATCGTGGCAACCAATCGACCCCTCGATCTTCTGACCGCCGAGGCGATTTCAGACACGTTTTTCGAGATCGTCCTGGCACCCTCGTTCGAGAAAGAGGCGCTGGCCCTACTGGAGAAGAAACGTAACCTCCGACTGCTGGAGATGGGCGAAGCTACCCCGGCTGCTCCGGCCCTCGACATCCGGCGTGTCCGAGGTGGACTGTTGATCCAATCGGCCGACCGAGGTGAAGAGGGCGAATGGAAGACGGTCACACAGCGAAAGCCGACGGAGCAGGAGTTGACCGATCTCCGATTCGCGTGGAGGGCCGCCCGGCATGTGAAGTCGAACGCGATCGTGATCGCGAAGGGCGGATCACTCTTGGGGATGGGAGCCGGCCAACCGAACCGGCTCGTGAGCGTGTCGCTGGCGATCGACCTGGCGGGCGAAGGGTCGAAGGGTGCGGTCGTCGCCTCTGACGCGTTCTTCCCGTTCGCGGACGGTCTGGAAACCGCGTTGAGTGCGGGTATTGTCGCCGCGGTACAACCGGGCGGATCGGTCAGGGACCAGGAGGTGATCGACGCCGCGGACAAAGCGGGCGCGGCGATGGTCTTCACCGGGGTCCGCCACTTCCGTCACTAGGGTTGAGGGCAAGCCGGCCATGAGTGCGATGCCGGCCGAGCGCCGGATCGAACATCTCCCCGAGATCGTCGCAGCACTTCCTTCCGAAGATCGTGAACGATTCGATTCGATCTATCGGGTGACCCGAGTCCACGCGGCTTTGACGGTTCCAGGATCCATGACGGAATCGCTGGGCAGACGATTCGGAGATCTCGGATTGGTTTCAGGTCAGACGGTCGTTACCGCCACGAATCGTTACACGTTGGAGGCGACGTCGTTCAATGGCCTCCGGGCCCTCCGCCCGATGTCCCACGCAACCGGGTCGAGCACCGAGCCGGATGTAGATGACCCTTTCGCGGATCCAGAGACGCAGACCCCTGACAACGTGATCGGACGGGTCAGGGGACGTCGATCTGTCACCGCGGCCAACGTGGCTGCGAGCGACGCCTGGCATGGGGTGATCATCTTCAACGAGCCGGATCCGCTCGCGTTCGATGCGGAGGACGTGGTCGATTACCTATCGACGGGGCTGGAGTGGGCGCGGCGAGCCCATGTATATGATGGACGGGCGGTCCACCCGTTCCTGTTCTGGAACGCAAACCCGCGCGCGGGAGCTTCGCTCACCCATGGTCACGCGCAGGTGATCGTCAGGTCTGACGCACCAATGGCTCGGACCGAGGTACAGCGATCGGCGGCAGCCCGATATCGATCAGAGCGGCATGGTTCGAACTATTTCGACGACGTGATGGACGCCCATGAGTCCGTTGGCCTGGGATCGACTCTTGGAACGAGTCGAGTCGCAGCCCATCTCACCCCGATAAAAGAGCGAGAATTGTTGATAATCGGGACCGGACTGGATGAGGATTTCTTCCGATCGGTCGGTCGCGCGCTGGTTTCTTTCCGTGATGCGATGAGCGTCACGTCATTCAATCTCGCCGTATTCGGCCCGCCCTTGGACGAGGCCGAGCGAGCAGGTTGGGAGGGATTTCCTGCAGTCGCGCGGATGGTCGACCGAGGCCGAAACGATGCACGTTCAAGCGATTTCGCGGGGATGGAACTGTATGGACAGAGTGTCGTCAGCGCGGACCCGTTCGATGTGGCTCGCACGCTGATCATGGCGCTCTGAGCGACTCGAGGACTGTTGATGGCTAGCTCGGTTGACATCGTGATACCCGTGTACAACGAAGAACACTCATTGCCGCGATGCGTAGCGACGTTGATCCCCTTTTGCGGATCTCACCTTGATGACTACGACTGGCGGGTGGTGATTGCTGATAACGGGTCGATCGACGGGACGTTGCGTGTGGCGGAAGAGTTGGTCAGCGACAACGCGGACCATCTCCGCGTTGTCCATCTCGATGAGAAAGGGAGGGGAAGGGCGCTGAAGCGGACCTGGTCGGAAAGCGATGCCGACATCAGGACCTATATGGACGTTGACCTATCGACGGATCTCGTACACCTGCTGGAGTTGGTGGATGCCGTTCGCGACGGGAGCTCGGTGGCCACCGGATCACGACTGAAACGCGGGGCCCGGACGACACGGTCGCCGAAGCGAGAAGTTATCTCACGGATCTACAACCTGATCATTCGCGCGGTGTTTTGGAGTTCGTTCTCGGACGCGCAATGTGGATTCAAGGCGGTCGACCGACGAACGGCAGAAACGCTCGTTCCGCTCGTCCGAGACAATAACTGGTTCTTCGACACGGAGCTGCTGATCTTGGCGGAGCGAAATGGGTTCGGGATCGCCGACATCCCGGTGTCGTGGGAAGAAGATCCGGATACGCGGGTCAAAGTCGTTTCGACAGCACTCGAAGATCTAAAGGGTTTAGCCCGGTTGCGATTCGGCGGGGTTCCTCGGGTCAGAGCCGGATAGCACCGGCGGAAGATCCCGGCAGAACGAGTCGCGGCCCGCGAGCTTGGTCAGCCCGCGTGACCTCCGCCACCGAGGTCACCTATGTAGGGGATGAAGGTGCTCCCGACCACGGCTAACCCGAGCGTCACCATGATGACGATGCTGGCAATCTGGAACTTGGTTATCGGGGTCCGACCGCCGCGTCGGGAACGCGACCTCTCGGACCGAGCCTGTCCCGCAGCGGCACGTTCAGCTCGAGACCGGGCCTGGGCCTGTTCCTCTCGATCCTGGACCCGAAGGCGCTCAAGGAATCCTCGGCGGGGCGTTCCGGACCCTCCGGGCCCTCGGAAGTTGCCGCCCGGACCGGAGTTCCGACCCTGCCGCGGAGCGTTCGAGCGTCGTCTGCTCATGGAGCCATAGTACCGACTTCCGGCCTGCCGGTGACAGTCTCGGATCCATGTGCGCCTGATTGCCGAACTGGTCTTCGCGGCGTGGCGTGGCCGATCGAAAGCGTGAGCGCATCTCGTGATCGCGATACGAGCACCGAGTGAGGGAGGTCGAGAGACCCAGGCCGGCCATGGAGGAGCCGGTCGATCGCATCGAAATGGCGTGCACCGAAGCCTTCCCGGGTTCCCACGATCGTCTCGACGGCTCGAGCGTAGACCATGACCCGTATCAGCCTCGGGAGTCCGCCCTTCCCCAACCGTTCCGGCGAAACGGTAACGGTCAACGAGTCATGTGAGGCGGTCTCGACCTTCACGGCGTCCTGCCATGCGCCTTCGGCGACAGTGGTCAATGCTTCCTCTGCGTCCGCCGCCGCATCCGCCGCCCTGAGTAGGCCCCCCACGGATCCGACGCGAAGGGATTCCATCAGCGGGATCAGTTCACTCCTGACTCTGTTGCGCAGGTGACGTAGGTCGGTATTTGACCCGTCGAACCTTGGCCGGAGCCGACGATACCTGAGATAGCGTTTCACGTCCGTCCGTGGGACATCCAGGAGCGGTCTCACCAACGACACTGCTGGTGGGTCCAGTTGACCCGGGACCTGGGGGAACGGAGCGATCGGCCGCATGCCGGACGTTCCGCGCAAGCCTGCCCCTCGCATCAGGTTCATCAGGACCGTTTCCACCTGGTCGTCGGCGGTGTGCGCTACGAGAAGCGCCTTCGCCTCTAGTTCGCGGGCTACTTCCGCGAATGCCGAATACCTGGCGTAACGAGCGGCAACTTCCAGTGAGACGCGACGCGGGGGTTGTCGGTAGCCGTCGACCCGTCCGGCGACGACGGTCACGGGCACGCTGAGCCGCTTGCTCAAACGCCGGACATACTCGGCGTCGGCGCTCGATGACTTGCCGCGCAGGCCGTGATCGACATGGACGACATGAATCTGGATACGAGATCGGTCTTGAATCTCGACGCATGCCGCGAGGAGGGAGACCGAATCAGGACCTCCGGAAACGCCGATCAGAAGAGGGCCGTTTCTGGCTACCAGGTTGTGGTCGATCAGGAAACGGCGGACGTGACCCGGAAAAGGGTCGAGAGCTGGAGACATCGGATCTTCAGGACCGTGGGATCGTCGGATCCGCGACGCCGTCGAGGTGATGCGTTTGGTTGGAGGCAAGGAGGACGAAGTTACCTTCGCTCGGATCACTCCCAGGGCGACGGCGCCATGCAAGGGCGCTTACCGCTGCTGGGTCCTGGCGAAGACGTCCATAGTTCGAAAGAGGCATGCCAAGTGCCCGGCACAGGATTGAATATGTGGCGAACGCGTGCGATACCAACAGAATCGGTTCCTCCGGCGCATGATCCTGGACGAGCCGCATGACGGTACCCCACGTGCGTGCCTGGGTCTCCTCCAAGGTCTCGCCGTCGGGGAAACGTGCGGTTCCTGCATCCGACATCCAGTGTGCGAAGAAGTCCGGGAATCTATCGCGCATCTCGCCGAGCTTGACGCCATCCAGTTCGCCCAGGTCCATCTCCAGGAGGTCCTCCCGGGTTTCGACCTTGATCGAATGTGGTCCGGCGATCGCGTCGGCCGTAGCGAGCGCGCGCCTGGAGGGGCTCGAGTAGATCGCGGCTACGGATTCCCCGCGGAACCGGTCCGCGAGCGCGCTCGCCTGAGCGGCGCCCATCCCATTCAATGGCACATCTTGCCGACCCTGGGCGCGCCCTTCACGGTTCCAATCGGTCTCCCCGTGGCGGATGAGGTAGAGCGGCAACGTCGTCAGCCCTTGGTCTGCCGACGTTGGAGCACGATAGCCGTGCGATGGATAGAGACCCAGGTATCGGGTAGACCGACCGCTGCCAGCACCTGGTCCGGCCTTCCCGTTCCCTCCGTGTCGGCTCGAAGGTTCATCGCCATCGAGAACTCGACCTCGGTCCCTCCGCTCCAGCCCGTCAGCGCCAAGTCAATTACGAGTCTTCGGAGGTCGTACTCGCGTGTCTCTTCCTCGCGACGGTGCTGCCAGGGGAATTCCTTCGCGGCGAGGAACTGTGAGATCGATTCTTCTGTGGCGGCCCGTGTTTGTGGAGGGTTTTCAACGCACCCGTCGACCGAATACTCGGCCGAATGGACGAGTGATTGCAGCGACGGTAGCGATGGAGGCACCTCTTCGACGGCGCTTGTTCCCAGGCCCTCAGGCATCTGGGGCTTCAGCATCTTCATCAGCGTGAGTGGCGAAACACGGCGATCCAGATACACGTCCATCAACTCTGCCTGTCCCGTGGCGCCGACAGCGAGTGGTGCGGCGAGGGAAATGCGCGGCCGCGGAACGAAGCCCTCCGAATAAGCGAGCGGGACCGCGGCCCGGCGCAGCGTTCGGTGCCAAACGCGCATGAGGTCGAGGTGAGAAATGAAACGGATGGCCTCGCCTTTGGCGAATTCGATCCGCAGGCGTTGAGCGATCACTTCCCTTCGCTCCGGATCAAGACCTCTTCGATTCTCGCGCCGTCCATGCGGACGACGGTGAGGGTGTAGCGCCCGTATTCGACCGTCTCGTTCTCGGTTGGGATCCGCCCGAGGCGGGTCATGATGAAGCCAGCCACCGTTTCGTAGTCGGTACCGCCATCCGGCAGCGAGATGTCCAACTGTACGTTCAGTTCTTCGATGTTCATGAACCCGTCGACCTGTGCGGTCCGCTCGTCCAACTCCTGGAAGATGGCGGGCTCGCCTTCTTCCTCTACGCGTCCGACGACTTCCTCGACCAGCCTGCGCAACGTGACCAGACCGGCGATCCCGCCGAACTCGTCCACGACGAGCGAAACCGGAGATCGGTCCGCCCGCATCTCTTGTAGCAGGTCGGAGATCCGCTTCGTCTCAGGCACATAGTGTGCTTCCCGAAGCGAGGAAGTGATTGAGCTGTTCATGAGCAGGTCGCCCGCGGCCTGGCTTCTGAGGACGTCCTTGATGGATACGAAACCGATGACCTGGTCGGGATCATCGTCATACACCGGGAATCTTGAGTGAGCCCGTTCGGAGTAGGTGGTAAGAAACTCGCTGAATGTCGTACCCGCCTTGATCCACGCAACTTCTGACCGGGGGGTCATGATTTCGCGGACCATACGGTCTCCGAAACGGAAGACGTTCTGAACCAATTCGGCTTCGTGCTCTTCAACAGTCCCTGCTTCGACGCCTGTGGTCACCAGGGTCTGGAGTTCGTCCGCGGTTGCTCCGCCGCCTGAGGAACCTCCGACGACGCGTGCGACACCGACCGCATAAAGGTTGAAGATGAAAGCTACGGGGGCCAGAAGAAGTGACAGCACTCGAAATGGTTGGACAACGAATACGATCAGACGCTCTGCGTGACGCGACGCAATGGTCTTGGGCGTGATCTCCCCGATGACAAGGAGCGCGACCGTAACGGTGCCTGTGGCCCACAGCACCGCGGCGGCACTTGATGCGCCGAACACTGAGACAGCGATGGTCGTGGCGAGTGCAGCAGCGGCCGTGTTGAAAAGATTGTTCCCGACGAGCACCGTGGAAAGGAATTTTTCCGGCCGTTCCATCAGCCGTTCGACGGTCGCGGCACTCGCCGACCCAGTGGCCGCCAGATGGCGTAACCGATGGCGCTGAGTCGCAAGGAAAGCCGCCTCGGTGCCCGAGAAGAAGGCAGAGAAGAAGAGGCACGCGCCAAGGATGGCGATGCTGAGGGGTTGCACGTCCTGCATCAGAAGCTAACTCCAACCCGAATCGACGCAACCTCGGCGGTATCGGGATCCCGCGGAGGACGAATGCGATTATCGTTGCATTTTTCGGGAGACGGGATCGGCATCGAGACAATCAATTCATGACACGGTCCGCGGAACAAGCCGGACTGATCGATGGAGCAAATGGCACTTTCCGAAACGCCGGAAGCATCGTGGTCGCCCTTGGGGTGATTCTCGGGGTCGCGGGTTGGTCGATGCTCTGGACCGTCAAATCCCCGTGGAATCCGTTGGCGTTCTGGGCGCTGTGGACCGGCGCGACATTGCTGATGTGGGCGGCAACGTCCACCGGATACCCCTCTATCCGCCGACACCTGGCGTTGTCGGCGATGTCGACGCCTCTCTGGTGGTGGTTCGAGATAGTGAACGGGCGAGTCGCGAACTGGGAGTACGTCTACGACCAGGAGTACGCGCTGTTGGCTTACGGCTCCCTTTCGTCGATCGCATTCTCGACGGTGGTTCCGGCGATCGTCGCGGCAACGTCGCTATGGGAGCGAGCGATTAGACCTTCGGCCTCCGACCTGATCGCCAATGAGATAGCTCGCCCGTCCCACCATTGGCTTCTTGGCCTGGGGCTCGGTCTCCAGGGGTTGGTGTTCGTTCTTCCCGTCGTGTTCTACCCCCTGACATGGATCGCGCCATTCCTGATCGTCGATGGGCTTCTGGTTGCTGCCGGGGGGAGAGGCCTTACGCAAGACATCATTCGTGGTCGATGGCGCCAGGCGTTAATCATCGGGGCCGCGGGCATCACTTGCGGCTTGTTGTGGGAATTCTGGAACTTCTGGGCGTACCCGAAATGGGAATATGAGGTTCCTCTCTTGGGATTCGGCAAAGTGTTCGAAATGCCTATTCTCGGATACGGCGGTTATGTGCCATTCGCCTGGTCGGTCGCGCAGACCGTCCGGCTCGCCGACCTGATGATCGAACGTTGGCGTGGACTCCGGAGGAGACCGGGTGTCCCGACAGGAACCTCGGCTCGGCAACTTGACGGGTGATCGGTCGAGTGCTACATCCCCTCGACGACGGCAAGCATGTTGCCGTAAAGGCGAAGGCCATCGGAATCCTCAAGCTCCCAAACGTCCTCCAGAACGAGGGCCAACAGCCCCACGATGTCGCTCCGAGCCTCCGAACTCATCTCAGGACGGATCTCAGAGAGCTTGGTTATCGCCTCCGCCAGCTGAAGGGCGGCATCGTTGGCATTGTCGACGTGCTCACGCTGTGTGAAAAGGCCCGGGGTGATTCGATCATTGCCGAACGCGCTGACTTCCCGATTCGTATCCGGAGCTTCCATCCTGCTCCCTCCGATCCCGCGACTGAGGGCGGAATCAATCGATCGACGTTGCTTTTCAGTTGATCCGACGTGTAACCCGTGTATGTTGGTGGCCCATGTTGGCAACTGCTAGCGCGATGAGACCAGAACTGAGTTCCATTTCTGGTCGCTCGGAGGCCTGAACGATGCGAGTTCTGACACCGGCACCGCGATACACTGAGGCAGATTTGGATCGGGTGTTCATGCCGGCTGTTACTGCAACAGGATTCAGCATTCATCACGGGAGAGCGGATCCGTGGGACCCATACCTCCGGAGATGGGAGGGTGGGCGAGACGGGGCCGATACCGTCTACGGGATCGTGGAGGTCGCCTCCGGTCCGGCGGCCGAGGTGGCGGGCGTCGTCTGGGACGCGGTGGATGCAGCTTTTTCCGAACCACGATTGAGCATCACCCGTTTGTTCAACCAGGCGTTGACCAATGCCCACGAAAGTCTTTCGGACTATGCAGCACGAGGCTGGAAAGCCGGCGTGACGCTCGCTGCGATGCGCGGTGACGAGATCTACGTTGCCTGGGCCGGACCTTCACTCGCGCTGTTCACGACCGAAACGGGCGAACTCCTTCGGCCCAGAACAGATGGCGCCGGTTCGGATGAACTTGATGTTCCGCTCGGGGCCGAGGGCGGACCGACTCCCCGGTTGGTCCGCCGGCCGGTCGCACCGGGTTTCGAGTTAGTGTTGTCGTGGACCTCGCTCTCCGAACGAGTTGACGACCGCGCGCTGGAGGCACTGCTCACGGCAGGATTCGACGCGCCTGCCCAGGCCATCTATCGCCTCGTCGGAGATCAACGCGAATTCGCGGCGCTTGTCGCGAGGTTCCAGCCGCAAGGCGAATAGCCAGCATCTTGCGCGTCCTGGGAATCGAATCGTCGTGTGATGAGAGCGGAATCGCTGTCGTCGAAGATGGACGCCGGATCGTTGCCCACGCACTAGCGAGCCAGGCTGACCTCCATAACCGGTTCGGTGGAGTGGTCCCGGAGATCGCTTCCAGACAACACTTGACCTCGTTCCCGGCTTTACTGAAGGACATGATGAGTGACGGGCCACGGGCGTTGGGGATCGAGGCGGTCGCGGTAACGTACGGCCCGGGCCTAGCCGGCTCCCTGTTGGTGGGCCTCAACTTCGCGAAGGCGCTCGCTTTTTCATGGAACCTGCCATTGCTTGGCGTCCACCACCTCGAAGGACACTTGTACGCGAACTGGATCGAGGATGGGCAGTGGGATGACGAACGCAAGGGAGACCCTCCCTTCCCAACTGTCGCGCTGATCGTCTCCGGAGGTCACACCGACCTCATGTTGATCAACGGACACGGGGACTACCGACTGTTGGGAAGAACTCGTGACGATGCCGCCGGCGAGGGGTTCGACAAGGTGGCGAGAATGCTCGGTCTCGGTTTTCCGGGAGGTCCACCGGTCGAACGGGCAGCGACGAATTCCCATGATCCGGTTCCATTTCCACGACCGCGGATCCGGGACTCACGCGATTTCAGCTTTAGCGGCCTGAAATCCGCCGTCCTCCGGGCGGTTGAAGACCGTGGAGGGACGGACGAATTGTCATCTGGGCAGGTCCATGACCTAGCAGCGGGATTTCAGCAGGCGACGATCGAAGTTCTGGCGACCCGGCTGCGTGACGCGGCGAAGGACTACGGTGCCAAAGCGGTACTGCTCTCGGGCGGTGTCGCCGCGAACAGTGCTCTGAGGCGGGAGGTCATCGCTCGGGTGCCGCTTCCCCTCTGGTGTCCGCGGCCGAGCCTCTGCACGGATAACGGAGTGATGATCGCGGCGGGCGCCCACTTCTTGCTCGAGGCTGGTGCCCGGCATAGTTTCGACCTAGACATCGATCCGAGCCTGCAAATGGTTGCTACCCAGAGAGAACGCGGCGGATAGCGTTCTGGCGGCCATATCGAACGTACGCGAACCGGTCGTCTCCAAGCCCATCTTCTTCAAGACTAGGGTCGGCAAAAGGAGACCGGGGTCCCCCATGGGACCCCGGTCTCCTTTCGTCTCGAAGTATTGGCGAGGGTTCGGACTAGTAGTCCATACCCCCCATCGGCGGAGCAGCTGGCATCGCCGCACCCGCTTCCTCCGGCACGTCGGTGACGAGAGACTCCGTTGTCAGAACCATCGCCGCGATGGACGCTGAGTTCTCCACGGCAGTCCTGGTCACCTTGATCGGGTCGATGATTCCGCGTTCGACGAGGTTCGCGTACTCGTCGCGAGATGCATCGTACCCCTCACCGTTGGGGAGGCGGCGCACCGCATCAACGACGACCGAGCCCTCTTTGCCGGCGTTCTCCGCGATCATGCGGAGAGGTTCCTCAAGAGCCCGCTTGACGATCGCGACTCCCGTCATCTCTTCCGGCTCGAATCCGAGGTTGTCGAAACCCTCAGAGGCGTAGAGAAGCGACACGCCACCACCGGCGACGATGCCCTCTTCCACGGCGGCACGAGTGGCCGAGAGCGCATCTTCGACGCGCATCTTCTTGTTCTTCAACTCGACCTCGGTCGCGGCACCGACTCGGATCACGGCGACACCGCCGGCGAGCTTGCCGATGCGCTCCTGGAGCTTCTCGCTGTCGTAGTCGGAGGTGGATTCTTCCATCTGAACCTTGAGCTGCTTGATCCGGTCCTGGATCGCCTGCTCGGTCCCATGGCCCTCGATGATCGTCGTATCGTCCTTGCCGGCGACGACTCGCCGGGCCCGACCGAAGTCAGCCGGGTCGGCCTGGTCGAGTTTCTTGCCGACCTCTTCGCTGATGACCTCGCCGCCGGTAAGGATCGCCATGTCCTCAAGCATCGCCTTTCGGCGATCACCGAAGCCGGGCGCCTTGACCGCGAGCACGCTCACGGTTCCGCGGAGCTTGTTGACGACGAGCGTGGCGAGAGCCTCGCCCTCGATATCCTCGGCAACGATCACGATGTTCTTCGTGATCTGGAGCGCTTTCTCGAGCGTCGGGAGAATCTCGTTTACGGCCGAAATCTTCTTGTCCGTGATGATGATCAGCGGATCATCGAGCGCGGATTCCATACGGTCGGAGTTGGTCACGAAGTACGGGGATACGTATCCGCGATCGAACTGCATGCCCTCGACGTACTCGGTCTCGTACTGGATGCCCCGAGACTCCTCGACGGTGATGACGCCGTCCTTCCCAACCTTTTCCATGACCTCGGCGATCAGGCCGCCGATCTCGGAATCGGACGCAGAGATGGACGCTACCTGCGCGATCTGGTCTCGTCCCGCCACCGGAATCGCCAGCTTCTTGAGCTCCGAAACGGCTGCCGCGGCGGCGCCGTTGATCCCGCGTTGGAGCACCATCGGGTTGGCTCCGGCTGCCACGTTCTTCATGCCCTCGTGAATGATGGCCTGCGCCAGGACCGTCGCGGTCGTTGTGCCGTCACCCGCGATGTCGTTGGTCTTCGATGCCGCTTCTTTCACGAGCTGCGAGCCCATGTTCTCGAACGGGTCCTTCACGTCAATCTCTTTTGCGATGGAGACCCCATCGCTGGAGACAGTGGGAGGCCCGAATTTCTTGTCCAGAACGACGTTTCGGCCCTTCGGACCCAACGTGATCTTGACGGCGTCTGCAACGGCGTCCACGCCCTTGCGCAGGGAGCGCCGGGCGTCCTCGCCGAACAGAAGCTGCTTCGCCATGTGGATTCCTCCTTTGGAGTTCTAGTTGTGTCGATTCAGTGGTGGGGGTCGGTTCTAGCCGACCTTCGCGAGGATGTCTGATTCCCGCAGAACCAGGAACTCCTCATCGTCACCGTCACCCTTCACCTCTGTTCCGGCATAACGGGCGTACAGAATCTTGTCCCCCACCTTGAGCTCCATCGGGAGCCGTTTGCCTTCATCGGTGATCCGTCCGGGCCCGATGGCGATCACTTCGCCCTCTTGCGGCTTCTCTTTTGCTGTGTCTGGCAGGACGAGGCCCCCGCGGGAAACCTCTTCCTGTTCCAACTGCTTGATGACCACCCGGTCACCGAGCGGCTCGAACTTGCGTGTCATATCCCCCTCCTAGTTTGTTTAGCACTCTCGTGTGGAGAGTGCTAACTCGGCCATTGTATGGACGTGGATTCTGGTGCGCAACCCCTGGTCGACCGCGTGGCCCGGGCCGGGCCGGAGCGGGGGCGCACTTAACCACTGCCGCGCGCATCCGCGGGTTTCCGACGCTGGGCCAACAGGGACGGGGCATCCAGCCGCCCCGTCCCTCTCGACGAATCAGGTACGAAGTCGGTTACGCCGCCTCCACGACCATCGCGATCCCTTGACCCCCGCCGATGCAGAGGGCGGCCACACCGAACTGTGCTTCTCGCCGGCTCATCTCGTGGAGAAGAGTCACCAGGATGCGCGTTCCGGATGCACCGATGGGGTGTCCGATGGCGATCGCGCCGCCGTTCACGTTCACTGCGTCTCCATCGAGTTCCAACTCCCGCATGACGGCGACTGATTGGGCCGCAAACGCCTCGTTCAGCTCGAAGAGGTCGATGTCGCTGACCGAGAGGCCCGCCTTGCGGACCGCGCTCTGGATCGCCGACACCGGGCCGATCCCCATGATTCGGGGCTCGACGCCGACGGAAGCGTATGATCGGATCTTGGCCATTGCCTTGATGCCGTGTTGCTCGGCGAACTCGGCCGACACGACGACCGCCGCCGCTGCACCATCATTGATCCCGGAGGCGTTCCCCGCAGTGACGCCTCCATCCGGTTGGAACGCGGGCCGGAGCCTCGCAAGCGTCTCTGCCGTGGTATCCGGGCGCGGGTACTCGTCCGTGTCGACCATCAATGGGTCGCCCCGACGTTGGGGCACCGGGACCGAAACGATCTCTCCCGCGAATCGGCCGCCCTCCGTCGCGGCGCCTGCGCGACGTTGGGACTCGGCCGAGAACGCATCCTGATCCTCACGGGTGACACCGTACTCGGCCGCGACGTTCTCGGCTGTGATGCCCATGTGGCAGTCTTCCATAGCACACCACAGACCATCGTGGACCGTGGAGTCGACCAGCTCTCCGTTGCCGAGACGGTATCCGCTGCGCGCGTTCGGGACGAGGTACGGCCCGAGGCTCATGTTCTCCATGCCGCCGGCGATCATGTACTCGGAATCGCCCGCCTTGATCGCCTGGGCGGCAAGAGCGATGGTCTTCAGGCCCGAACCACACACTTTGTTGATGGTCGTCGCGGGAATGTTCACCGGCAGGCTGGCTTTCACTGCCGCCTGCCTGGCCGGGTTCTGTCCGACGCCGGCCTGAATCACGTTCCCCATGAGGACTTCATCCGGGTGAACACCGTCGGGAACCCCCGCGCGTTTGATCGCCTCGGCGATCGTAACCGCACCAAGTTGCGGTGCGGGGACGCCTGAGAGGGCACCCGCCAGTGTTCCGACGGCCGTGCGTACGGCGCCTGTTATTACTGGTTCACTCACTGACATTCCTCCTGAGCCTGGTTGACCTGTCTTTTTGACGAGCCGGACTACATGTACATCCCGCCGTTGACGTTGAAGACCGATCCGGTCATGTACGTCCCCTCGGTAACGATGAAGCGGATCACGTTGGCGATCTCGTTTGGCTCGCCGAGGCGCCCAAGGACAGCCTCCTTCTTGAGGTTCTCGCGCTGTTCCTCATTGAGGCCGCCGATCATGTCCGTATCGATGAAACCCGGTGCGACCGCGTTCACATTGATCTTGGTTCGTGCACCCTCGCGGGCGGCCGTCTTGGTGAACCCGAGAAGACCGGCTTTGGCGGTCGAATAGTTGATCAGGCCGAGCCGACCTTCTTCACCGACGATGGAACTGACGTTGACGATGTGGCCGCCTCCAGCCTCGCCCATGATCTCCCAGACCTTCTTCGTGACGTTGAACGTACCGTTGATGTTGACGTCGATGACCCGGTCCCACTGTTCGTACGTCATGTTCCGAAGCGTCCGGTCAGCGGTGGCGCCGGCGTTGTTGATCAAGACACGGATCGGACCAAGATCCGTGACGATCTGATCGATCATCGCGTTGATCTGGTCACGGTTGGAGATGTCGCCCTGATAAGCAGCGGCAGTGCCACCCGCGTCAGTGATCTCCTTGACCGTCGCGTCCGCCGCCTCCTTGTTCGCGTTGTAGTTCACCGCGATCGGGGCGCCATGTTTCGCCAGTTCGATCGAGGTTGCGCGGCCGATACCCCGTGAACCCCCAGTGACTAACGCTACCTGTCCGTCCAATGCTGCCATTTCGATACCCCCTTCGTTCTTCCTTCAGACTTCTCTCATCTTCGTCCCGTGGCTGCTAGATAACCGTTGGTGGCTTGTATTCGCCGAATACTTCGCGGAGAACGCTACATATTTCGCCGGTCGTTGCGTAGGCCTTGACCGTGCGGAGGATGGGCGGCATCAGGTCCCCGTCGCCCCGAGCGACCGACCTGAGTTCGGACAGAGCGGCGGACACGTCTTCCGCGTCACGTTCCTGCCGGATAGCCGCGAGGGCCGCGTACTGCTCCCCCACAACGCGGTCATCCACACGGAAGATAGCTGGGCCCTGGTCTTCGTTCCCGTCGGTGAAGGAATTGACGCCGACGACGGTCTGCTCCCCGTCCTCGATGGCGCGCTGCGCCTCGTAGGCAGCCCGGGCGATCTCGGTCTGGATAAACCCGCTATCGATCGCCGCGACGGCGCCGCCCATGTCCTCGATCTGGCGGATGTACCGCCACGCTTCCTCCTCAAGTCGAGTGGTCAGCGATTCGACGTAGTATGAGCCGCCGAGCGGATCGACGGTGTCCGTTACGCCGGTTTCGTTGGCAAGGACCTGCTGAGTCCTCAGGGCGATGCGCTGCGCCTCGTCTGTCGGCAGCGCCAAGGCTTCGTCGAAGGTCGAAAGGGCCAGACTCTGAACCCCGCCGAGAACGGCGGCCATCGCCTGGTAGGCCGCGCGAGCGATGTTGTTGATCGGTTGCTGAGCGGTGAGCGTCGAACCGCCGGTCTGAGAGTGAGTTCGCAACGCCCATGACCGGGGGTCGATCGCCTCGAATCGGTCGCGCATGATTCCGGCCCACATCTTTCGAAGGGCGCGGAACTTGGCGACTTCCTCGAAGAAGTTGTTGTGTGTGTTGAAGATCCAGGAGACCCTCGGGCCCCAGGCATCGGGCTCGACTCCCCTAGAAACGAAAGTCTCTCCGTAGGCGATCGCATTGACCAGGGTGAAGGCGATCTCCTGGACGGCCGTCGAACCTGCGTCCCGGATGTGGTATCCGCTGATGGAGATGCTGTTGAACCGCGGCATCTCCCTGGCGCAGTACCCGACGAGGTCGGCGCTGAGGCGCAGCGTTGGGCCGGGAGGGAATATGTACGTGCCGCGGGCGACGTACTCCTTTAACACGTCGTTCTGGGCCGTGCCGGTCAGTGCCGCCGTCGGGACTCCCTGTTGTTCTCCAACCGCGACGTACATGGCAACCAGGAGAGCCGCGGGGGCGTTGATGGTCATCGACGTGCTGACTCTGTCGAGCGGGATATCCCGGAACGTGATCTCCATGTCACGCAAGGAATCGATAGCGACGCCGACCTTGCCAACTTCACCGAGGGCTCGCCGATCATCGGAGTCGTACCCGAGCTGAGTCGGGAGGTCGAAGGCAGTCGAGAGTCCGGTCTGACCCTGATCGAGGAGGTACCGGAAACGCCCGTTCGTCTCAGCGGGGGTGCCGAACCCGGCGTACTGGCGCATGGTCCATAGTCGGCCGCGGTACATGTTGGGTTGGACCCCGCGGGTAAACGGATACTCGCCCGGGAACCCGACGTCATCCAGGAAATCGCCCGCCGAGTCGATTGGGGTGTAGACGGCATCGACGTTCTGGGAGCTCGTTCGAAACGAATCTTGCCGATTCTTGGCCTTGCTGGTCCGCTCCGCCCACGCATCGCGTGCCGCTTCCACGTCGGTCAGGTTGTCGGAGGCCGGGACCATCAGTCGGCCTCTCCCTCCGTGGCCTTCGGGATGAGCACGCTGCGGTTGAAGCGCATCACAACCTCCTGGCGCTGGTTGGTCGCACGGGTTTGGACCGTGACGATGCCCTGTCCGGGTCGTGATGCAGACTCGCGCACCTCCAACACTTCCGTTTCCGCGTAGATGGTGTCGCCATGGAAGGTGGGCGCCAGAAACTCGATCTTCTCGAAGCCGAGGTTCGCGATGGCCTTCCCGGAAACGTCGGGGACGCTTATGCCGAATGCGATATCGACCACTAGGTTGCCGACGACGACGTTTTGTCCGAACTGTGTGTCCTTCGCGTAGTTTGCGTCGATGTGCAGCGGGTGGTGGTTCATGGTCAGCATTGCGAAGGCGACGCCATCCGACTCGGTGATGGTCCGGCCGGGCCAGTGTTTGTACACGTCGCCGACGGTGAACTCTTCGAGATAGCGTCCGAATTGCATCTGGTGACCCCGTTAGCTTCCCGTCATTCGATCGCGTGGCGCTGAAGGACCGAGCGCGCGATGATTGTGCGTTGGATCTCGTTGGTCCCCTCGTAAATCATCATACCGGGGGCGTCGCGGAAGTACCGCTCGATGGGAAGTTCCTTCGTGTAGCCGATGCCACCGTGGATGCGCATCGCCTCCAGCGTCACGTTGGTGGCGACCTCGGTGGCGAAGAGTTTGGCCATCCCGACCTCGGTGTCGGCGCGGCCCCCCTGGTCTT
>CAZIBZ010000075.1:0-5546 GCA_964537445.1 uncultured Dehalococcoidia bacterium
TGGCGCACTCCTCGCGGAACCCGGATTTCCTGGTTCACCTCGAGAAGGCACGCGAAGAGGGTGGCATGCGTTCGTTCCTGCAGACGCGTGATGGCCCATTCCAGCCCGAGCCCTTCGGCCCGCGCTCGCAGCCGCGGACCTAGGACCACAGGAGAAACCCGATGCCCGACTTCGAGCACCTGCTGTACGAAAAGCGGAACAACGGCGTCCTGTTGACGATGAACCGGCCGGAGGCGTTGAACGCGCTCAGCCGGGACCTCGAGGACGAAGTTCAAACCGCATTCGACGAGGCTGAGGCCGACCCGGAGATCCGGGCCATCGTCCTGACGGGTGCCGGTCGGGCGTTCTCCGCCGGATACGACATCGCCGGGGGAGGCGCCAACGCGGCTCCTCCGGCGCCGACGGTCTGGCCTTACGGGATCCAGGAAGGAACGAGTGTCGCAGCCCTGCTGGACAACTGGCGGACGCGCGACAAGCCCGATCGCTTCCTGCATATGTGGGAACTCTCGAAACCGATCATCGCCGCCGTCAACGGCTGGTGCATGGGCGGCGGGTCCTGGTACGCCCTGTTCAGTCACATGACCTACGCGTCCGAGAACGCCGTGTTCTCCCAGCCGGAGGTCCGGATGATCTCCAACACGAGCTACATCTGGGTCCAGAACGCCGGCTACAAGAACGCGCTCCGGTACTCGCTTACGGGCGATCACATCGACGCCGAGGAGGCGCTGCGCATCGGGATCGTCAATCAGATAGTCCCGCAGGATGAGTTGATCGATCACTGCTTCAACATCGTCGAACGGATCGCACTGGTCTCACCGGAGACTGTGAAGATCAACCTCGCCGTGGCAACGATGGGCCTGGAGATGATGGGGCTACGGAATGCCCTCGTGCTGAATGGGGAGCTGTCCGCATTGGCGCATTCCTCGCGGAACCCAGACTTCCTCATCCCACTCGAAAAGGCCCGCGAGGCAGGGGGCATGCGCGCATTCCTCCAGCAGCGCGACGGTCCGTTCCAGCCCGAGCCGTTCGGTCCGCGATCGAAGCCCAAGGAGGGGTAGCACGACCATGGCCGAGTACGAGAACGTCCTGTATGAGAAGCAACGCAAGGGCGTCCTGATCACGCTGAACCGCCCCGAGGCTCTGAACTCCATCAGCCCCGAGCTTGAAGACGAGATCCATCTAGCGCTGGACGAGGCAGAGGCGGATCCGGAGGTCCGGGCGATCGTCCTGACAGGCGCTGGACGGGCGTTTTCCGCCGGGTACAACATGGGCGGTGGTCGGGGTCCGACGCAGTGGCCGTACGGGTTGCCCGAGGACACGAGCATCGCAGAGCACCTGGACCGGCTGCGGAAGCAGGACAAGCCGGACAAGTTCCTGCACATGTGGGAACTGACCAAGCCGGTCATCGCCGCGGTGAACGGGTGGTGCATGGGCGGTGGGTCCTGGTACGCGCTGTTCAGTCATATGACCTACGCGTCCGAGAACGCAGTATTCGCACAGCCGGAGGTCCGGATGATCTCCAACACGAGTTACATCTGGGTCCAGAACGCCGGCTACAAGAACGCGCTCCGGTACTCGCTTACGGGCGATCACATCGACGCCGACGAGGCACTGCGCATCGGGATCATCAATCAGATCGTCCCGCAGGACGAGTTGATCGATCACTGCTTCAACATCGTCGAGCGGATCGCATTGGTCTCACCGGAGACCGTGAAGATCAACCTCGCCGTGGCAACGATGGGCCTGGAGATGATGGGCCTCCGGAACGCCCTTGTGTTGAACGGCGAGTTATCTACGTTCGCTCATGCGTCGAAGCGGGAGGAGTACAACCGACCGCTCGACGAGGCCCGCGACGGCGGTGGGCTCAGGGCCTACCTCCAGAAGCGAGACGGACCCTTCCAGCCCGAACCATTTGGTCCACGATCGGAAATCCGGGCGTAGGAGGTCTCACCGATGCCTGACTTCAAGAATCTTTTATACGAAAAGCAGCGCAACGGCGTGCTGATCACGCTGAACCGTCCCGAGGCTCTGAACTCCATCAGCCGGGAGATGGAAGACGAGATGCACTCCGCGCTGGACGAGGCGGAGGCCGATCCGGAGATCCGGGCCATCGTCCTCACCGGCGCGGGCCGGGCCTTCTCCGCTGGGTACGACATGGGTGGCGGGAGAGGCCCGATGCAGTGGCCATACGGCCTTTCGGAGGGGATGAGCATCGCGGAGGCGATAGACAACCAACGGAAACGACCCAGTCGAAACCGTTTCTTTCACATGTGGGAGTTGTCGAAGCCAATCATTGCCGCGGTGAACGGGTGGTGCATGGGTGGAGGTTCCTGGTACGCGATCTGGAGCCACATGACCTACGCCGCCGAGAACGCGGTGTTCGCGCAGCCGGAGATCCGGGGATCGTCGAACACGAACTACATATGGATCCAGAACGCGGGTTACAAGAACGGGCTGCGGTATGCGCTGACAGGCGACCATATCGACGCACAGGAGGCCCTGCGAATCGGCATCGTCAACCAGGTGGTGCCGGCGGACGAGCTGCTCGATCACTGCTTCAGCATCGTCGAACGCATCGCTCTGGTGTCGCCGGAGACGGTGAAAATCAACCTCGCGGTGGCAACCATGGGCCTGGAGATGATGGGCCTGCGCAACGCCGCGGTTCTGAACGACGAACTCTCGGTGTCGGCTCAGCTCTCGAAGCGGGAGGAACTCCAGCGCCCGCTCGATGAGGCCCGGAACGAGAAGGGTCTCCGAGGGTTCCTGCAGGCGCGGGATGGTCCGTTCCAACCGGAGCCCTTCGGCCCGAGGTCGAAGCCGCCGTCTGAATAACAAGAACCGCGAAACAATCGAGGGCTGGGGCCACAAGACCCCAGCCTTTTTGCCTCTGACAACCCTGTTGGACGGAGAGGAAGAAGGCCGGCGATGGAACTGAAACTCGACCCGGCGTCCACGGCGCTGCTCGTCGTCGATATGCAGAACGACTTCTGCCATCCCGACGGTTACTACGCGCAGGCTTCGGGGGAACTGTCCCCGCTGGGAATCGATCCTGGCCTGGTCCAGAAGAGCATCGGACCGATGCGCTCGCTTCTAGACGCAGCGAGGCAGGCAGGCCTTTTCGTCGTTCATACCCAGATCATCCGCGAACCGGACGTTGACCAGCATTACGTCGTCCATGACGTAGTGCCCTCGACGTTCCGCGCGATCTCCGGTATCGAACGGCCGCCCGCGCTCATCGGCGGGACGTGGGGAGCGAGAACACACGAAGACCTCGAGCCCGTGTCACAGGAGTACGTGGTCGAAAAGAGAAGTTTTTCGTCGTTCTACGGCACCGACCTTGAGATCGTCCTGCGCCGGCGGGGGATCCGGACCGTGGTCATCGCTGGGACCGTGACCTATGCCTGCGTGCTGCATACCGCGTTCGACGCCAACGTGCGGGACTTCGACGTCATCGTGTCGACAGACGGCTCGGCAACCTGGAAGGCCGATCTTCAAGAACCAGCGTTGAAGATCGTGGAGCTCATTTTGGGCCAAACAGCGAGTATCGGTGAATTGATTGAGGCGCTGGCGATCGCCGATGCGACGCGGATCGAGGAGGTAATCCGATGACGACGTTCCAGACCGTCCTGTATGAGAAGCAGCGAAATGGCGTGTTGATTACGTTGAACCGTCCGGAGACGTTGAACGCTATTTCGGGAGACCTGGAACACGACATCGCCGCCGCGCTCACGGAGGCCGAGGCGGACCCGGAGGTCCGCGCGATCGTGCTGACGGGCGCTGGTCGGGCGTTCTCGTCCGGCTACGACATGGCTGGGGGCCGCGGCGAGACCGTATGGCCGTACGGGCTGACCGAGGGCACGAGCGTCGCAGAGCTACTCGACGAATGGCGTGGTCGCTCCCGAAGCGAGACGGAAAAGCTCCTCCAGATCTGGGAGTTGTCGAAACCCGTCATCTCGGCGATCAACGGGTGGTGTATGGGCGGTGGTTCCTGGTACGCGCTGGCATGCCATATGACCTACGCCGCCGAGGAAGCGGTGTTCGCACAGCCGGAAATCCGCATGATCTCGAATACCAACTTCTTCTGGACCCTGAACGCTGGTTACAAGAATGCGCTCCGCTACGGATTGACAGGCGATCACATCGATGCGCAGGAGGCGTTGCGAATCGGCCTCGTGAACAAGGTCGTCCCCGGTGACGAACTACTCGAGGAGTGTTTCCGAATCGTCGAACGGATCGCGCTGGTGTCACCGGAGACGGTCAAAATCAACCTCGCCGTCGCGACCATGGGGCTGGAGATGATGGGCCTCCGGAATGCGCTGGTCCTAAACGACGAGCTGTCTGCACTTGTCCAGAGCTCCAACCGGGAGGACTTCCGCAAGCCTCTGAATGACGCCATGGCCAGCAGTGGATTGCGGGGCTTCCTCCAGGTGAGGGATGGTCCGTTCCAGCCCGAGCCCTTCGGCCCGCGATCACGGCCTCGGGACAGTTAAGTCAGCGGGCCCGGACGACTGGCGCCCGCACCCGGCAGCCCATACGCTAGGTGGTGCTGACGCGTGCGCTCAGAGCGGCGGGGGTAGCTCAGTGGTAGAGCTCCTGCCTTCCAAGCAGGCGGTCGCGGGTTCAAGTCCCGTCCCCCGCTCCAGTCATTTCGTATCTACAAAGCCCTGTTCGACAATCGGAGGAGGTTTTGTTTTACAGCGATAAATAGGTTGTAACGAGAATTGATAGAGCAGTTACAATATTCGTCTTAGTGTTGGGCATAGCGGCTGTGGAAATACCGCCGACCGATTTGTGAGCAACAAGACGCGGGTGCCTTCCGTGCCGGCTAAGATCCGAGGAGGTGTCGTTTGATTTCTATATCACCGGAGGCGCAGGAGAAGCTCAAGGAGATACTCGCGAGCCACTCAGAACCGGAGACAGCGGTGCGGGTGGGGGTCGTGCGCGGGCCGCACGGTTGAATCCACGGCTGGAGGCTTGGCGTGGAGACCAAGCCAGGCGCCGAAGACACGCTTATGGAAACGGATGAGATCCGCTTGGCCGTAGAGGCCGATTTGCTGGACGCGGTGGAGGGAGCGAGCATCGCCTACGGTGAAAGCCCCGACGGGCTCGGGTTTTCCATCGATGCGCCAAACGCCCCGCCTCCTGGTTGACAGGAGGAGGAAGGTGATGGGGGCCATCACCACTAGTTAGATCCGCTGGTCACGAGTGAGACGGACCGGGCCTCGTGAGGGGCCCGGTTTCTATTTCGAGCGATCGCGGCAGCGGTCGAAACGGTACCACTGAGCCATATCCGATCCGTCAACGGGCCACACCTCGAGGAGTGGCCGCGTGGGCTTCGACGGTTTGTAAGAATTAGTTCCGTTTCCAGCTATGTTTCGGTACCATATAAGCCTTAATGGCACCGCAAATCCTCAACGTAGCGATATGCAACAAAGCTAGCTTCGCGCCGAGCGAACAAATCGAGTAAACCGCCTTGTCAGAGGTGATCTTAACCTTACATATAGTAACAGCTTATGTTTCAATCATATCATTTCTAAGTCGTGGCG
>CAZIBZ010000076.1:0-2776 GCA_964537445.1 uncultured Dehalococcoidia bacterium
CAGAAAGGTCAGTGTGCTGCTCCGGATTGTCCCTGACGAAGAACGAACGATCGCCGTACTCCACCTCGGAGGCATCAACCTGAAACCCCTCGGCGGCCCTGGCCTTCAGCTGTTGGAGGAGGTCCTCAACGGCGTTCGAGACCGCCATTCCGGTTACGTAGGTGGTGCGGCTTCCGACGGTGCTGTCGGTGTACCCGATCGCCTCTGTGTCGCCCATGCTTGACGACACTTCGCGAACGCTCACGCCGAGAAGTTCCGCCGCAATCTGGGCGAGTGAGGTTCTCGTGCCCGTAATGTCCACGGAGCCGGTCACGAGACTGAACGTAGCGTCAGCGTTCAACGTGATTTGAGCGGACGAGGTTCCGCCACCCTCTCTGCGGAACCCGATGGCCATGCCGCGGCCACGTCCCTCCGGAAGAGGGCCGCTCCACGCGGGATGCGCCTTCACGTCTCGGAGGATCTCCGCGAGATTCGTCGTAGGCAACGGAAACCCGTCCGTCATGGGCTCGCCATCCTGTGCCGCATTGACGATCCGCAGGTCGAAGGGATCCATGCCCAACTCGTCGGCGAGTTCATCCATAGCTACTTCAATGCCAAACACGCCAGAAGGAAGTCCGGGCGCTCGGTAGGCCGAAGTCCGGACCTTATTGGTAATAATGTCGTACCCATCTGCATCGAGGTTCGGAAACCGATACGGCGAGAGGCCGGCCACGAGGATGTTGGTCACCGGCAGGGCGTTACCCGGCACGCACCCCGCATTCACGTAGAACTGGGCCTCGCACGCCGTCACCTCACCGCTGTTCTTCGCGCCCAGCTTGATCCTCATGCTCACATCGGGCGCGGGCCCGGTTGCACGAAACACCTCGTCTCGGCTCAGCACCGTCTTGACCGGTCGGCCGGCCTTCATGGCCAGTAACGCCGTCGGCAACTCGATCATGTTGAAGGCCTTACCGCCGAATCCTCCCCCGATCTCGAGAGGAACCGCAGTGACCAGGTTCTGGGGCAGGTCCAAGATCGTAGCGACCTGCTGTTTGATCCGGAAGACTCCCTGCGTGGTCGTGTACACGGTGGTCTGTCCGCTGGGGCTCACGGAAACCGAACAGGCTTGAGGCTCGATATAGCCCTGGTGCACCATCCCGACCTTGTACTCGCGGTCGAGAGTTACATCCGCTTCTGCGAATCCCCGCTCCATATCTCCGCGAGCCACCGTCATGTGCATCGAAACGTTGGTGGGCGTTGTGCCAGCTTCATCGAAGCCCCGTGTCCGCAAGTTCGGGTGGACGATCGGTGCCTCGGGCTTCATGGCTTCCAGGATGTCGAGAACCGCGGGCAAGGGCTCGTAGTCGACCTCAATGAGCGCAAGAGCCTCTTCCGCGGCATGTGCGTTCACCGCCGCGACGGCGGCGACCGGGTGCCCGTGAAAGAGGGCACGGTCCTCAGCGAGGAAGAACTGCCTGAGATAGAAGATGTCCGGCGTAACGTCGCCACCGGCGGACCCACTCTCGAGCGAGGGCCAATCTGCCCCGGTGACCACGGCCTTCACTCCGGGGTGCGCCCGAGCCCGTGATGTGTCGATACCACGAATCCGCGCATGGGCATGGGGACTCCGGAGGAGCCGGCTGTAAAGAGTACCTGGCAGGCTGAGATCCGCCGCGTACTGGGCCTGGCCGGTCACCCGATCGATCGCGTCAACCCGCGTCACGTCATGACCGATCACCTGCTTTTCGGTTGTAGCCACCGTTCGCCTCCTCTATTGAGCACGGTTGTCGCCCGTCGAGCCTCGATATGTAGCTGGCCCGGCTTCCGATTGCCATCGCATTCTACGGCCCGCCGTCTTCACGCAACCAGGGAGCGTGGAGCAACGTCGCTCCGTCCCTGCCCGTTGTTGTTGCCTGACCCGAAGACCACGATCCCTGGCCCTCCAACCGCCGGGCGGGCCCATCATGCATTCCAGGCCAACCCGCCAGGCGGCGTTCATGCGCGGTTTCATGTCGCCAGGCCATGACACTTCTTCCCGAAGCGCGAGAATGGGGGAGGATGATCGGGATATGATGATCGATGTTCGTACCTTCTGCCTGACCATAGGAACCTTGAGCGTGGTCGTTTCGGGGTGCACGGGCGAGTTGGCACCGCCCGGTGACATCACAGGAACGCCGGAGATACAGCAGGCGGCCTCGCCCCTTGCGTCCACGATTCCGGCACCCACGTGGCGGCCCGATGTCACCGTCACGCCATCACCGGTTCCCACGCCGGTCATTCTTCCAACGGCGTTGCCGACGATCCAAGCGACCCCGGATCAGCCCGTTTCGAATGCTGGCTCCCCACCATGCATCCCTTCCGGAGATGAATCCGACATCCAGCGAGCCCTGCTTGACCCAGGAGATGTGGCGGAACTCTGCCCCAACTCGTTCTTCGCGCTGCGTGAAACGATCTATTTCACTGCGGACGACCAGGCGATGTATACGCGAGGCAATCCGACCGACCAAACGCGCGCGATGCTCCGCGTATCCGACTCGTCCATCGCCACCGCTGTTTCGGCGAATAACTTCGCGCGCATCCACCTCAGCCATGTAGAAATCGACGGAAATCGCCCCGTCCTGGGAATCGCCGACGGAGGTCTGATCGAATGGGGCGGAAATGGTGAGGGAACGCTGGTCGAGTGGGTCATGGCGTACGAACCGCGAGGATGGTCGGTGTTGATCCTGGGTCACGGTGACGACCATGTGTGCACCGGCGCGATCGCCCGCAACAATGAACTCGGCCCCGCGGGGCGGCC
>CAZIBZ010000077.1:0-6636 GCA_964537445.1 uncultured Dehalococcoidia bacterium
AATGAAGTGGATTCCTTGGTAAGCCTTCGAGCGCGCTTCATCCAAGGCGCGCTTCAATCCGGATCTAGATCTGATCCGCTTTCGCACCGCAACAACCCCGTGAATCCCAGCGAGCTGCCGCATGAAGTCGAACTGAGTTGAAGCGGGCCAGTCCTGGGCGCTCATTCCGTCGATAATCATCACTTTTCCGGTCGCCATTTGACAGGTCCTCCCTACTCACAAGCATGCTGGCCGCGACACCAGGCTTTACGTCCATTTCGATAATCGGAGAACGGAAGCAACGGTCACCCAAAACCGCCCTCAGGCTTCCAAGTCGAGGAGCCTAAGTGGTTCCCTGAAATCCTCAACCATCTCCATGAGCCGACGGCGACCCTCCGGAGTTTGGGCCAGATGGGTGAGATCATCTTCCACCTCGTTCACCTGTGATCGGTGACCGCGGAAAGTTTCGAAGTAGACGAGCCGAGGGTCTTTTCCTTTTGTCTGCGATTGAGTCCCGTCCCGATGCTCGCGGAGGCGCAGGTTCAGGTTCGTGGTCTGCCCGACATAGAATTCACTGCCTTCGAGCTTCAGCACGTAGATGAACCGCAGGGGTCGTTCGAGTTCTCGATGGGCATGCACGGGCCGTGCCTCTGGCGCTCGGCTGCCCATCCATGCTGGCCCCCTGCCCATCTCGATCGAGGTGACCTGGAGGCAGTCGTCGCAGGTGAATGGGAGCTCCTCGTTCCAATCGGAGTTGAAATAGACGATTGCGTCGTCCCACGCGAAAAACCAGTGGCATCGATCGGTGTACCTGCTCTTTAGGGCTGCTAAAGTGGCGGCCACGGAACCGAACGGCCCCGCGATCGAACCCGGGCGGCGGACAGCGCCAGGATCGGCGCGACATTCAGTGCGTCCGCGCCAACAAGTTTTCGGACGACGTGGCTCCCGGTCCTGCCGGTCGCTCCCGTCACCAGGTATTTGCTTTCAGTGATACCTGCGGTCGTCACGTGGTGTTCTCTCCCTTTTCGATGGAACGGTTGGTTATCTGGGAAGCCCCAGTCCACGCTGGGCGATGATGTTCGGCCCAAGCAGGATCCCACCGCCTCCGCCGAATCCCAAGGCGAGGGCCAAATCGGCATTCGTCCCGTACATCCCGGCGTTCGGGGCGCGGTTCTCGCCGTTCAGAAGGGCGGCGTACTCTCGGACGATGCTGCCGAGCGTGGGCCAGAAGTGGAATTTCGCCGTCACCTGGTTGTGGTAACCGGAAATCGCCCCCTCCGCCTGCGGGACATCTCCTCGGCTCTCCATCCACGCCACCCGATAGGAGAGCATCCGGTCCGTCTCGACCATGACTCTCAGATCGGCGAGCTTGTGCCGGACGATCGGGTCCGAAAGTACTGGCTCCCCGTTGAACCGTATCCCGCGCATCACGTCCAGGAACCGGTCGAGAACACCGAGGTGCCGCGCAGGGCCATCGATGCCCGTTCGCTCAAAGTTCAGCGTGGTCATTGCCGCATACCAGCCGCGGTTCACCTCGCCGATTAAGTTTTCCTTCGGAACCCGGACCTCGTCCATGAAGATCTCGTTCCAACGCCTCTTCCCCAGCATGTCGTAGAGCGGGCGGAGCGTAACACCCGGTGTGTAGACCCCGTCCTCGTCCCGAAGGCGCATGGCCAGGTACGTGATGCCGCGGTGTTTCGGCGCATCAGGATCGGTCCGAACCAGCACGTGATACCAGTCCGCGAAGTGCGAGGCGGAACTCCAGATCTTCTGCCCGGTCACGACGAAATCGTCACCGTCTTCCACGGCACGGGTCTGCAGGCTTGCCAGGTCCGTCCCGGCATTCGGTTCGCTGAACCCCTGGGCCCAGTGGATCTGATTCTTCGCCATGCCCCCCAGGAAATACTTCTTCATCCAGTCGGAGCCGTGCATCATCAGTGCACCGGTGATGTTCCCGCTCGGGGAACCCGACGGCGCGTCCGCGTACGCGAGTTCCTGGCGATATACGAACTGCTTACTCAATGGAGCGTCGGCACCGCCGTGCTCCGTCGGCCAGTGCATCGTCCACCAGCCCTTCTTGATCAGCTTCTGCGCAAATTCGTCCGCCATGTCCCTCGCCTCGGCGCTGTCGAAGTCGAACGACCTTGTCGTCATGCTGTAAGCGTCGAAACCCTTCGGGTCCCACTCGTCTTTGAGGAATGTACGGACCTCGTCTCGGAACGCCTCATCCTCTGTCGTCAGCGTGAAATCCATATCGTCCCCCTACCCCTCTCCGGCCAGGTCCAGCACAAAATTCACCAGGGTTCGAACGGGTTTTCCCGACGCGCCCCGGACTTGCCAACCCTTGTCCTTATCGGAGTTCATCACTCCGGCGATGTCCAAGTGTGCCCACGGAGTATCACCCGCGAACTCGTGGAGGAATTGGGCCGCTGTGATCGCGCCCGCGGGCTGGCCACCGGTGTTCTTCACATCCGCGACCCGGCTCTTGTTCTGTTCCTTATAGTCGTCCCAGAGCGGCATCCGCCAGATCTTCTCTCCGGCTCGCTCGCCTGCGCGGAGTGCTCGTTCGGCAACGTCATCGTCATTTGCGAACAGGCCGATCGTCACCGTCCCCAGCGCCACACGAATCGCACCCGTCAGTGTCGCCACGTCCACCAATGGGCTCATCCCCTCGGCCTTCGCGTACGAAAGGGCGTCGGCAAGCACAAGTCTGCCCTCGGCGTCCGTGTTCTCGACTTCGATCGTCTTCTTATTCATCGCCACGAGCACATCGCCTGGCTTGGTGGCGCCCCCGCCGGGAAGGTTCTCGGTTGCTGGAACGATACCCGTCACGTTGATCGTTGGTTTGAGTTTCCCGATCGCTTGCATCGCCCCGATCACCGACGCACCACCGGCCATGTCGCCCTTCATGTCGCCCATGTTCGCCGATGGCTTCAGAGAGATGCCACCGGAATCGAACGTTATCCCCTTCCCAAGGAGGCCGACGGTTTTCTTCGCATTGTCCGGGTCGCCCCGATAGCGCATGACGATGAACTGCGGCGGTTCGTGGGAGCCACGGGCCACGCCGAGGAGCGCACCCATCCCTCGACGTTCCATTTCGGCCCTGTCGAACTGCTCGAAGTCTAGTCCTGAGGACTCCGAGGCGGCCCGTGCTCGTTCGGCCAGCAACGTCGGGGTCATGTAATTCGCGGGCTCATTCGCCAGGTCTCGGGCTAATGCGGTCGCTTCGGAGAGCGCGTTGGCCCGCTCGATCCCGGCCTTGGCGTCAGCGGCGCGCGTGGCATCTTGCTCCACCAGCGTGAAATCTGAAATCTCTTTGGACGAATCGTCATCATCGTCCTTCTTGCTGAAATGTCGGCGGAACCGGTAAAGGCCGAGCGAAACGCCCTCGGCAAACGCCTGCCCTGCCGCCTCGGACTCCATCCCACCGATCCCCGCTCCGTGGATGATGCTGGCGACGCTGGAAAAACCCTTTCCTCGGGCAAATCGAGCGACGTCCCCGCCAAGGCTCCGCAGGGTGTCCGTGGACATCTTGTCTTGCTTTCCGAGCCCGGCCACCACCACTCGTTTCGGCTTGATCTTCCCCTGGGTATGAATCAGAGTCAGCTCACCGGCTTTTCCCTTGATATCCCCATCCGTGATGAGCTGCTTGATCGCGCCTCCCATCGCCTCGTCCACCGCCCCGGTCGCGCCACCCGGTTCCGTGACGCCCTGAAACAGATTGACGACGATGCAGTTAGCCTCGGTGTCCAGGATGTCTCCAACCTCGAGCCGAAGCTCCATATGCCGTCACCTCTCCCCTGATTCGCCCGGTTCGAGCCCAAAGCTCGTGGCCGACATTATAGGTAAGCGGACGCTCTCTTCCCTCATCCGATCGTTCCAACGCCCGCCGCCCGTCGGCGTGTGGCCAGGGCCCGGGTTCTATCGATTCTTTTCGAGCGCCGCGGGCGGACGAGCGTAGAACGGCACCAGGGTCATCGGGTCGTCCGTATCCCCGTCGATCAATCGTTTCCACCCGAGTTCCGCGAGTGCACCCGGGCGTCTGATCCGCGCGGCTTCCGAAGGGATCATGACGTGGTCACCAAGCCGCTCCCGAACAAGGTCCAGAACGCCATCGGGTGGCTCTCCGCATAGGATCACTTCGCCGTCACCAATAGCAGAACAGAACTCTTCAGGGTCAAAGATTCGCTCATCGACGATCCGTCGCCATTGGCCTCGGGCCGATTCGTTCTGTCCATCTTCGAAGGCCGCCGCCACGACTTGCCCGCGGCCCGCATCGAGGGCTCCCCAGACCAACGTCTTCCCCCAGGCGAACGCATAGGTGGCGGCTTCCAGGGTCCCCACCCCGACCAGCGGAACTCGTAGTCCGATCGCGAGCCCCTTCGCCGTCGCCATTCCAATCCGGATTCCGGTGAAGCTGCCAGGGCCGACCGCGACGATGATTCCGGTCAGATCCTCTCGACTCGTTTTCCCACGCCGGAGCACCTCTTCGATCGCCGGGTAGAGTTCAGCGGTGTGGTTACGCCCCGCATGCCACGTCACCTCCGCTGCTACGGCTCCATCCCCAGAAATCGCCGCAACTCCCGCCTGGGCCGTGGTCGAATCGATAGCGAGGTACATGCTTGGATCGCCAGCCTGACTCAGCGACCCAGCCAGTCCGTCTCGGCACGCGCGACTGCCTCGACCCCCGGAACTCCGGTGGCCCTGACCGCGATCCTGCGACGATCCTCTTCCGTCACTTTGATCTCGACCTCCACCGCGTCTTCGGGGAAGGCCGCCCGGGCCCGATCGGCCCACTCAACGGCGATCACACCAGCTTCGCCGATGTATTCCTCGATACCTAGATCCCACACTTCCTCGGGTGTCTCGATCCTGAAGAGGTCAAGATGGTACAGAAGCACACGTCCTCGATATTCGTTCATGAGTACGAACGAGGGGCTCTTGGTGTAAGCATCGATTCCGAGGCCAACCGCCAGTCCCTGCGTCAACGTCGTCTTACCCGCGCCAAGTTGGCCGACCAGCAGGACGATTTCGCCACCTCGCAGTGCCCGTCCAAGGGCTTCTCCGACCGCTCGTGTCTCATCGGCGGATCGGGTCGCTACGATCCACTCAGCGTTCGATGTCTTTCCCATCGATCTCAGCTAGAAATGCCGCCAGCCAATCGAAGAGAGCTCGACCGGTACGCCGTCCCGACCTTCCACGGCAACGTCGCCCGCCGGGCCCGGTACCAGGCGGCCAATCACCGAGACGCGTGTTTCGACACGGGCCGCCACCCGTTCGACGACCTCCGCTGGCGCCGTGAATAGCAATTCGTAGTCTTCCCCTCCTGAGAGCGCGATCTCGAGGGTCTCTTCCAGCGAGAAACACGCGTGAACGTCATCATGAACAGGGACGGCGGACGCGTCCACCACCGCCGAAAATCCGCTCGCTCCGCAAAGTCGTCCAAGGTCAGACAGGAGCCCGTCGGAAACGTCGATCGCCGCCCGGACTCCCTCTTCGCGAAGCACACGGCCTTCCGGAATTCGCGGCACCGGCTTCAGCAATGCCTTCATCAGCCCTGTCGTCGGCCGTTTATCTCCTGTCCCGGTCAACAAACGCAGGCAAGCCCCGGCCCCGCCGAAACTGCCAGTGACCGCTACCACGTCGCCCACCATCCCGTTGGATCGCAGTAGCGGATCGCCTGTGGCTCCTGTTCGATCCGAAAGTGTCCCGGTGAGGGCAACGTTGATGACAATCACGGGCGACGAACTCGTGTCCCCGCCGACCACGTCGACTCCATACGCGGAGGCCGCTTCCGAGAGTCCGGAACAGAACCTCTCGACCCATGACACCTCGGTCTCCGCGGGAACGGCCAGTGAGACTAGCGCCGAGTGCGGCGTCCCACCCATCGAAGCAACGTCGCTCAGATTGACCACCAACGCCTTCCATCCGACATCCTCCGGTTCGGCCCACGACCGGTCGAAGTGCACTCCCTCGACCTGTTGATCGGACTTGAGTAGCGCGAACGGGTTGCCCCAACGAACGAGCGCGGCATCGTCCCCGATCCCGACCAACACGTCGGTTGGCGTAGCGGGGTTCGCGACCGACGACAGCACTTCGGCCATCCGCCGGATCAGTTCCTGCTCGCCGAGTTGCGCGACATTCATCGCGCGCAATTATAGGTTTGGCGCCCGTTGTCTTTCGCCAGGAGTCACCGTGCCATCAGGAATCGTGGTTGCGTCACCGCTAGCAGTCCCACCGTGACGACCATGGCTGCGCCAAGTATCACCAGAGCCGCCGAAGCGGACAGGGCTTCCGCGAGATACCCGGCTGCAACGCCGCCGATGGGAACGAACCCCCGGTCGAGCAGGTAGAGGCTCACGACCCGGCCATGATATGCCGGGTCGGTTTGCGTCAATAGGAGTGAGTTGGTGAGCACGCGCTGCGTGGAGTCGAAAAGACCCAGCCCAACTACCAGCCCCATCGCCATCATCAGGACCGGAGCGAACCCAACGCCCATCAACGCCACGCCACTGAGCATCATCGCGGCGACAACGATCGCGCCCTTCGCACGGACCCCGGCCATCAACGCGATCACCAGCGGCCCGAGGACCGAGCCGACCCCGGACAGCGACACGAATGCTCCGTACCCGTCCGGACCAACCCCGAACTTCTCCG
>CAZIBZ010000078.1:0-6752 GCA_964537445.1 uncultured Dehalococcoidia bacterium
CCTCCGCTTGCCCAAGACCCTTGACGCCACGGAGACCGTCAACGAGCGCCTGGATGCCCAGTTTCTTCAGATAGCGCTGCTGAGTGAGAAGCCCCTCCGTCGCCATCCCCTGGGACACTCCGCCTTGGGCAAGCGCCGTGAAATCAACGTGCGCCGTGATGTCCTGGTTCCCGATCCGAATGTATGGATTCGTCGATGAGACGTGCCGGTGATAGCAGAGCAGCGTCCCTCGACGCCGAGCAGTCGTGAACAGGGTTTCGGCCGGGTACCCATAGTCGATCGTTATCGTGAACCCGCGATCGATTCCGGCGGACACGTCGGCCAGGAACCTCGGCCCCTCCAGGTCGACGTCAGCTTGACAGCCATCTGGAAGCGAAACTCCCAAGCGTTCGAAGTACGCCGCCAGGTCCGGGGTCGATAGTGATCCAAGCGCCTCGACGAACCCGTCTACCCCGCGGTCCACAAGTAACTCGTAGAGCTTGCCGCTCTGGTTGACCACTCGGTGCCTCGGGTACGCGTCGAACAGTTCGTTGGAAAGAAAGACTCCGGTCCCGACGGTCGGCCCGTCCTGACTGTCAGACCAATCGATCGAGATTCCGTCATCTGAGCCGGACCCTGTCACCCGCCCGTTTCGTCCAGTTTCGATGATCCGATAATCCACGGCGGCCAGGAACTCTGGGTTCAGCGACCCCGCGTAGGCAAGGATGTCTGCTGCTAGCAGGCCCTTCCCACCGCCGCCTTCGATGATCGATATTGGATGGGGCCTCTCGAGGAGTTTCCACATCTGCTCGAGTTGAAGCGCCAGCATCGCTCCGAACGCTGGATGTGCCGCGGGGGCAGTGTAGAAATCGCCGTCGGCTCCGACGCGGTTCACGCCGCTGGCGTAGTAACCCCCGTCGGGGTCGTAGAGTGCGGCGCGCATGAAATCGGCGAAGGGGATTGGTCCCCTTCGCCGAATCTCGTCATGTATGCGGGCCTCGAGGCCTGGCGGGCCCATAAGCGGAGATTCCGCTAGGTGATTTCGAAGCTATCCAGGATCTGTTGCGAATCGCGCGCTCGCAGGCCGCCTACGAGTCGCTCCACTCGACCCTCAAGTGGCTCAGAAACCCCATCTTCGTACAGAACGCCGATCGGCACCCCGGGTGCGCGCGCGATATCCCAGGCCTTGGCGATGTCAGTCGGATCGTGATCGTCGGAAATCGCGTAAACCTTCGGCGCCACGTCCTTCTTCGGATTCCCGCGAAGGATGTCCAGGTTGTCGTTGTAGGTCGGGCAGGGTGACTGCACGTGGACGATGGAGAATCCTGGGTAGTTCATCGCATCGCGGATCATCGTCGTCAACTCGCGGACCTGGCTGGAAAACGCTGAAGCGACGCGTGAAACACCCATCGCGAGATACAGCTCAAGCGGCTTCACCGGGGCTTCGATTTTTCCACCGGGCGTTGTGGGTGTGACGACGCCCACCTCCGTCGTTGGGGAGCTCTGCCCCTTCGTCAAGCCGTAGACACCGTTGTCCATCACGACCGCGGTGATGTTCAGATTTCGTTGCGCTGCAGGTCCGATGTGTTCTAGGCCAATGCTGAGGAAGTCGCCGTCGCCCGCCACGACGAGGACATTGAGCTCCGGGTTCCCCATCTTGATGCCGAAGGCCAGCGGCAGCGTTCGGCCGTGGATTCCATGGAAGCCGAAGGGCTGGTCACCCTCGATCAGGTGGACCATGTTGCCCGAGCACCCGATCCCTGCGACCACCACGTTGTTCTCGACCGGGACGTCCGCCTCGGTCGTTTGCTGCTGGATCGCCACCTCGATCGCACGCTTCACTCCGAAGTCGCCGCAACCGGGGCACCACTTGAAATCGTATTCGGGGTTCCGCTTGGTCATCGGTCTACACTCCTGCTTTGGCGGCGACGCCATTGTGTGCTTCGACTCGCTCCGTTACCCGTCGGACTAGGTCGGAGACCTTGAACGGGAGTCCCGTGTACTGCGTCAGTGCCTCGGCATTGACGCCCAGCTGGCGCAATCGAGCCGCGAACTGGCCCAGGTAATTCAACTCAGGCACGAGGACGAGTTCTTTCGAGCGCAACTCCTCTAGGAGATCCGGCGGCAGCGGGTTGAGGTACATCGTGAAGTTCCAGGCCACCGGTACGCTGTTCTGCTCGAGGACGTCATAAGCCTCGCTCATCGGGCCCTTCGACCCCCCCCAAGGGATGACTGCCACGGGATGTTGGGAGTTCTTGCTCTCGAACGTCCCGTCCTTCAGAAGCTCGAGCTTGGAGAATCGCCGCTCGGTCATATCGACGTGTCGTTGGGGCAGGTGAGTCGTATCACCGATCCCGTCGTGTTCGCTCGCGTTCGCTACGTAGGCGCCGGGCCCGCCCGGCAGGGGCATGGGCGAGAGTTCGTGGGCCTCGTACCGTTGATACCCGTTCGATCCGGTGTAAACCAGACGCCGCTCGTCTTCGATCTTTGAAAGGTCTGGCTTCGGGATGTTCTGCGTACGCTCCGACAGCATGTGCTCGGAGAGGAGTATCACCGGCCCCTGGTACCGCTCCGCCCAGTTCAGCGCGATTCCGGCGGCGTAGAAGCACTCTTCGACCGTCCCCGGTGCGATGACCGGCAGCTCCGCGTCTCCGTGTGCCGGGTGAAGCGCCATGTACAGGTCTGACTGTTCCGTCTTGGTCGGCAACCCGGTCGCCGGCCCGCCACGTTGGACGTCGACGACAACCAGCGGGATTTCCATCATCCATGCCAGGCCCAGTCCTTCGCTCATCAGGGCGAAGCCAGGGCCGGCGGTCGAAGTCATCGATTTCCTACCGGAGAAACCTCCGCCCGCGATCGCGTTGATCGACTCGATCTCTGAGCTCGATTGGTAGACGAATTTCCCCTCGCCGCGGAGATTCGCCTCCATGAACTGGAGGATGCTTGTCGCCGGCGAGATCGGGTATCCGACGAAGAAATCCAACCCGTTGACAATGGCGCCCAGCGCGACGGTATCGTTCCCTTTCATCAGGATCTGCTCGTATCCTGGGGGCTCAGGCGGGGCGAGTTCACCGAGCGAAAACCCGCTCTGAATCGCTGCCTGTTTTCCAAGATCCAGGCCCATCGCGTTCGCCGCGACCACTTCTTCGTCGTTTGCACGGCCTCGTGAGAACCGCCGGACATTGAAGTCTTTCAGGTACTGCTCGGGCCATTCGACGAACTGCTGGATGGCGCCCAGAATCACCATGTTGGCGGCCCGTTGGTTCCCGGTTGACTTTCCCAGCTCTTCGAACGGAAGCGCCACGACGTTCTTGTTATTAGCATTATCCGGGAGGTCAAAGGCCTCCGAGTCGTACACCAGGATCCCGGTATCCGAAATCTCACCGCCATGGCCGTTCAGTGCGTCTAGGTTGAATGCGACCAGAACATCCAAGGAGTCGCCGTTGCTCAAAGCCGGCGTCGTTGAGATGCGACACTGGCTCCACGTCGGGCCGCCCATGATTTGGGACGGGAACGTCACGTAGGTCATGACGTGATATCCGACTTGCGCGGCGGCCGCCGCCAGGGCTTCGGCGGCGGTGACCATTCCCTGACCACCTTCGCCCGCGAACCGCACCACGAAATCCTTAGTTGCCACGCAAAATCCTCCTGTTTTGGACGCACACTTACCCGCTCAGAGGCTTCGGAATCGAAGAAATGTTCGCGGGAGAAGCGCGCGTTTGGTGGGACGATACGTCCCTATCTGTTCACATGTCCCGCTTTAGACTTGCGCGTGCCGAGAGAGTATAGCACCCTCTCCTGCCCAGGCTGAGACCTTCCTACCCCCGTTTATCCATCGGGACGTATGCCCGTTCCTCTGGACCGCTGTACGCGAGCAGCGGTCGGATCAAGATATTGCGGTCGAGTTGCTCCCCCACCTGGAGAGTCCACCCCGGGAGGCGCCCCAGTGCGAATACCGGGATGAACAGATCTTGCAGCATGGCGCCGCGTGCCTTCCCCCTGACCCTGCCACCCAACCTCGGAAACGCCTACATAAAGCAGGCAACGTCATGGTAACCAACCCAATGTGGCTTTGCGATTTGAAACGTCGATACCAGGTACGCGTGACCCTGCCGGGTAAAATGCTCCGAAACCCAGGGACGTCGGACTCTTGGGCGCATGCAACTATTCCGGACGATGGACAGTCTCACCACATCGGTTCAGGAACTCAAGGCACTCGCTGCTGCCAGCGAGGGCCGAAACGTGGCCAACGCGGGTTTTCGGAAGCGCGTTGAATCGCTGCTCGACCTCTTCTATACGGATATCGGAGAGATCCGTCGCATAGAACTTGGCAGTCTTTTCGATCTCTTCCTTTTGAAAGCGCTATACGTAGAGCGCGAGAGCACCAGCATCGAGGCCATTTCGTACCTCGGAGACCTCATGGCCCGGCATCTCCGCGTGCGGGACATCTTCCCGATCCCAGACTTGGCTGCCCACTTCGCCCAACTTCTCGAACGGATGTTGAGCGAGGCCGAAGACGCGCAACGAGACCCACAAAACTTGTTCGAGGCGAACCGCGGCATCGGCGACAGCACGATGTTCTTGCTTGGCATCTTCCCTGCGACGTTGACCCGCCGCCGAGACCGGCGAATACGTTGGAACTCTGCAACCCCGCGATTTGATTCATCCTTTTACCAGAAATTGGGGCGGCGCCACTACTCGTCGGCCGCCGAACACGAACTGGCGCAGTGGACCGGACAGGACCAATTGCTGACCAGACTCTCGAATCACTTCGACGTCTACGTCGCCGCGCTCAACGAGGTCGCCGCTACCTATATTCACGGGTTCGACGTCGAGCGCGTGACGAACTTGATGCTTGACAGTTTCAACGCATGGCGGCACACGCGTGACGAACAGCACATGGAAAATGTCCGGAAGTACGCCGCACTGCTGGCGATCGATCCGAGACGCGCGTTCAGGCGGGCGGGTAGGGGACGTCGACGGAGCCTGCCGTTACTCAGCCCGATTCCGCCTGGTTCGTGACTCTGGATACGAATCGGCCAACCGCTTCTTCGTATCTGCTCCGGTCCACGTTCCACTCGCCGACGTGGGCTGCGGTTTCGTAGCGCTCATAGGTCACGATGTCGGGACGGTCGTCGGCGAGTTCGTCGCTGATAGATACAGGAACCCTCCCGTCGTCTTCGCTGTGGAACAGGAGGATCGGAACGTCGATGTCGTCGGCGCGATTCACGTAGTCCAGGCCGGACCAGTCAACGCCGAGGCGCCAGCCGGCGATCACTTTGGCGACAGCCGTCACGAATCCCGGGATTCCGCGGTTCTTTCCCCCGAGGTCAACGGTCGCGCTGAAGTCCAGCATCGGCGAGTCAAGAACAATGGCAGAAACGTTGTCCGCTAGGTCCGATTGCAGCAGGAAATTGACGACGATCGCGCCGCCCATGCTGTAACCCACCAGCAGGACGTCGTTCGCACCGCCATTGATCGCGTACCGGACCGCCCCTTCCAGGTCTTCCCATTCGGTCAGACCGTACTGGTAGTAAGCCGACGGATCCGCGGGGGCCCCTGTGTCATTGCGGTAGTCGACAATCAGCGCCGGGAGCCCGGCTTCGACCATGACCGGCAGCATCCGCAGCGCTTCCCTTCGCGTGGATCCCATCCCATGGACGAAGATCGCCCACGTGTTCGCTTCGCCGTCGATGAACCACGCCCCTAGGCTGCCAAGAGGAGCCGGAAACGACACCTCCGCGAATTCGGTCCCATAAGCGACCGCCGGGTTCTCGGCGAATACGAACTTGTCGAAGCGGATCATTTCTCCGACCTCCGGAGAGGCCGCACCGACCAGGGTTCGGACGGTCACTTGCCCGTCGGTCGAGATGATCGGGCCAACCATGGACGAACCATCGATCCATGTGATCCCCATCATCCCCGGCGAATCCTCTGGCGCGGTCGCTTCCGGCAGCTCTAGCGTGATCGTTCCGTTCCCAGCCGCCGAGACGGTGATCGGGAACTCTTCAGGGGCATGCTCGACGATGAACGCTCCCTTTTCGAGTTCGCCTGTGTAATACCATCCCACTCCCCCAACGACAGAGATGATGACCATCAGGGCGGCAGGCAACCCGAACAGCAGCAGTCGCCTCATTGCGTTCCCATCTCCTCATCCAGCGAGAAAACCCCGCTCATCTCGTCACCGGTTTCCCGCTTGAACGGGCTGCTCGAGCGCGCGATGACTGACCCGTGCTTGCCCAGTTCGATAGGTAACGCGTCGAGCGGCCGTGGTGCTGGCTCGGCTACCCTTCCGCCCCGCCGGTCGAACACGGATGCGTCGCAGGAACAGTAGAAACGACCGATCGCAGCAATCTCATCCTCTGAACGGTCTCGCGGACGCCAGGTGATGTAGCAGTCGTCCTGCGGACACCGGCCCCAGACCGCCAGTATGCCTTCCGGAACTCGAACGGAGAAGATGGACGACCGCCCTGACGACGCCTTTTGGACAGTCCCGATCGCACGCGACCGGAGGCGATCGATTGTGCCAAGCCGGATTTCGTGAGGAAGGTCCACGTCGCCCAGGATTGGCGGTGGCCCAGCCGGCTCAACCTCTTCACGTTCGTCCTGATCGGTTCGAGGTCGGGCCCAGCGCAGACCTACGAACGATCTCCTGGAGATCCCCGGGTCGCCGCCTCGCTGCAGATCGTTGGGTCCCTCGCTCATGGGGCGATACCTGCCATCGAAGGTCGTAACGCCGAAAGGCTGCTGTGTATCATATGGACGACCGTTTG
>CAZIBZ010000079.1:0-10188 GCA_964537445.1 uncultured Dehalococcoidia bacterium
ATCGTGGGATTCTACGTCCGACGAAAGGCCAACGCGAGAATCTAGGATCCGTCCGGTCCCAACGAAGCAGCGACGAGAAGCGAGAGGGAGCCCGAGAGGGCTCCCTCTCTTTGCGCGGAACCGCGTGTGAAGCAGGGCGGAACCGTCGGCCAATCGCTCCGAGAAGCCGCCCCCTGGGCAGTTGTGGCGGCAGTTGTCGCTCTGGTCCTGTTCGTGTGGACTGCGGCGCCGACGATCACGTGGCGGAACGACGGGGCTGACGGACCTGAGCTGGCGACCGCAGTGGATGTCCTGGGGGTTCCGCACCCTCCTGGTTATCCAACCTATGTGCTTCTGGGCAAGCTCTTTTCGTTATTGGTGCCCATCGGCGACATCGCCCACAGGCTGGCACTGTTCTCCGCCGTGTGTGGGGCGGCGACCGTTGGGTTCAGCGTGATGATCGCCGGGACGATCCCGACCAGGCGAGGGTCGTACTCGGGACGAGTGCTGCTGATATCGGGCCTTGCGCTGGCCGTCTCTCCACTGTTGTGGTCGCAGTCAACCATCGCGGAGGTGTATTCCCCCGCCTCCACGGTTCTGTCTGCCTGTCTCCTGTTGATCGTGATCCGGTGCGCCGATGGAAACGGGACTCGTTGGCTCCTTCCCGCCGCCGGTTTCTTCCTCGGACTTGGAGCAGGCCTCCACCTGACGGTCCTGTTCCTAGGCATCGCAGCCGGCCCCGCACTGATCGTTGCAGGAGTCCGTATTCGAGAGGTCGCGGTGGGGGCAGGAGCGACAGCCGCGGGCATGAGTGTGTTTCTGCTCCTCCCCTTGCTCGCCGCGCGAGAGCCGCCGATCGCCTGGGGAGCACCCGTTGACCTGTCGGGTTTTCTGTGGACGGTGACTGGAGCGCCATATCGAGACCTGCTGTTCGCGGTACCTTTCGGCGAATTACCCGCGCGGGCCGCCGGAGTGTTGGGTCTCCTCACGCGAGAGATCGGCGCCGTCGGGTGGCTTCTCGCGATATGGGGAGGATGGCGAGTCTGGCTGTCAGGCCCCCGATGGCTGATCGTGCTGCTGGGAGGCCTCGCGAGCCTCGGATTGCTCTACACGCTCGGGTATAACTCTCGGGACTTCGTCGTGTACCTGATACCGGTCGTCGTGGTCGCTTCGGTCTTTCTCGCGGTTGGAGCGAACTGGGGAATGGAGGTTCTTCGGCCATTGCCTAGCGGGTCATGGGTTTCCAACCTTGCGCTCGCCGGGGTGTTCACGATGGTCCCGGTACTGACGTTCGGCCTGAATGTTCAAGAACTGGACTTGTCAGAGGACGGAGAGGCGGCGAGGTATTCGTCGGAAGCGATCGCCATCGCGAGCGACCAGAACGCCATCGTTATCGCAGATACGGACGAGGAAGTGTTCTCCCTCTGGTACCAGCGATATGTTGGAGATACGGATGGTGAGCCTTTCGTCATCGCACGCGTCCTGCTTCAATACGAGTGGTATCGCGGTCAGGTTCGAGATCAACTCGCGTCGATCGTTCCTGCCGAACCTACGAACTATGAAGACACCATCGAACGGATCATCGGTTTGGCCTCGGAACGTCCAATCTTCATGACCACGGATAACGAGGGTGCCGGTCCGGGGTTCACCCTCGAACCAGCGGGACCACTATTTCGGGTGATCTCTGCACGGGACCAGTGACGCGATGCAACACTCGAATCAGGAACCGATCAAGATCCGATTGCTGCGAGATGGCGCTCTAATGCCGGACAGGGCTACGGGTGATTCGACGGGCTGGGATCTCCGAGCGTGTTTCGAACAGATCGATCAGGAGGTGACCATCGGCCCAGACCCGACGTTGGTCCCGACTGGCATCGCGATCGAGGTACCCATTGGGTTCGACGCCCAGGTCCGCCCGAGATCGGGGTTGTCGCGTCAAGGCGTCATGGTGCCGTTTGGAACGATCGACGCCGATTACCGAGGCGAGGTTTTCGTAACGATGCACGTAGTCGGATCCCGCCCGTTGCACGTGATCAAGCACGGCGATCGGATCGCACAATTGGTGATCGGTCAAATCTCTTCATCGGTGCTTGTCGAAACGAACGAGCTGTCTTCGACCGAGCGTGGCGGGGGCGGGCACGGGTCGACCGGACGGTAGCGGTCGAGCTACGCGCCGAAGGCGTTGAGGGTCACCGTCGCCAGGCCGAGCAGGAACGCGAACCCGAGAACGTCCGTGGTCGTCGTTCCGAATACCCCTGACGCCAGAGCCGGGTCGACGCCGAACCTTCGTAGCCCAAGCGGGATTAGTACACCTCCGGCCCCCTGGGTAGCAGATACTCAAGAACCTCGCTCACATCGGACGCTGAAAGACCTTCCAGGGCTGAGGCACGGATCGGGTCTGGCAAGTGAACGATCAATTCGGCGATATCGGCGGCAGGTAGCGTGCGAAGATACGCCGTCGCCTCTTCCAGATCTCCTTGGTCCAGCGCATCGCGAATGCGATCGACGTTGCCAGCGTTCTCAGAGGTCATTGGTACCTCGTTCACCTGATGGGGCCGCGTCTCGCAGGCATAGGCGAGCGGCGCCGCCACTGTAACAACGGCTTCAAATTGAAAAACCCGTCGGACTCGTTGGAGCCCGGCGGGTATTCCCGTCGCGAGATCTCGCTAAGTGAGCGTTACTCGATGTAACCCTCAAGCTTGTCTTTGTACTGTGCGAATCGGAGCCGGCGCAAAGCGCCTGTTTGAATCTGGCGGACCCGCTCGCGCGTGATACCCATCATCTGCCCCACTTCGTTCAGCGTGTACTCCTTGCCATCCTTGATTCCGAATCGCAACTCGAGGACGTTCCGTTCCCGCTCCGTCAGCTCGCCGAGGATCCCAGTGATCCTTTCCTTGAGCATGTGCTGCGAGGCGATGTCCATCGGCGTCGGAGCTTCATCCTCGGTCATGAAGTCGCCGAGCGTTACTCCCTCTTCGCCCAGCGGGGCATCGATGGAGACCGGTTGCTGCCAGATACGAGTTACCTGGAGCACCTTCTCCAACGGTATCTCGGTGGCTTCGGAAAGCTCCTCTGGAGTTGGGTCGCGGTCGAGCGACTGGATGAGCTTGTGAGCGGTGCGTTCGATCTTGGAAGACATCTCGCCAAGGTGGACTGGCAGCCGGATGAGATGACCCTGGTCTGCGAGTGAGCGCATGATCGCCTGCCGGATCCACCAGGTCGCGTACGTGCTGAACCTGAACCCTTTCTTGTGGTCGAACTTTTCGACCGCCCGCATGAGGCCGATATTCCCTTCCTGGATCAGGTCGAACAGCGTCAATCCTCGGTTCTGATACCGCTTGGCGATACTCACCACCAGCCGGAGGTTTGCCTCAGTCATCCGGGCGCGCGCCATGTCCCCTTGCTGGAGGGCTTCCTTGAGTTTCCGGACTCGTGCGGGGGTCAATTCTCCCCTATGCGTCTCCAGCTCCTCGGCTGCAAGTTGGCTCTCCTCGATGCGCCGGCCAAGATCGAGTTCCTGTTCAGCCTTCAACAGCGATCGCTGGCCGATGTCCTGCAGGTAACCACGAAGCGGGTCGCTCAGCGTGTCACGCCCTTCGGCCTCTCGAGCGGCATTCCGCTGCTCTCGACCGAGTTCGGTCAGGATCGCATCAGCCGGTTTGCGGAGTTTCTTGCCGCCCCGGGCAACCGCCACTTGTTTGTCGTCGTCAATGGTCGAGTGGACCGCCATCTGGCCGAGCCTCCGTCCTAGTGTTGATGCGTCGAGGGAATCGACCCCGCGCATCCTGCTTCCGCCGCCTCCATTACCACTGTGCGCTGCTTTTCGGTCTGATAGCGGTACGTTGAACCACCTAAATCGGTTGTCTGGTCATTGCCAGAACAATCAAATAGCCGATGTCCTCAACGAATGAAACGTCACGCGATCAAATTGGTTAGCCGGAACCCAACAGACATGGTTCGGCATCCATGGCCGGTCAAGCCGTACGTCGCGTGACAACACTCGAAACGGTGGTGCGCTGAAACCTGTCCCCGCGTTGATCTAGGTCCCCGCGCCCGAAGGCCGACAGTCTACCATAAAATCCTTATTGCGTCAAGTCACCGACGAGTTGTGCCCGAACGCGCTCGGAACGTGCCAAGGTCTGCTCCGCGTATGATGGCCGCCCCGACCCCTGGATCTATCAACGCGAGCAACCGTAAACGAGAGGGTGGAGAGAGAATGACCGGCGACTCGCCTCCCCGACCCATGGAGATCCTCCGACTATTGGGATCACGACCCGCGGTTCCATACCGAGAGGACCGAGTTCGGAGGGCCATCACGGACTCCCTGGGACAGGCTGATATCCAGTTCGATACGGACAGATATGGAAATGTCATTGCCCACGTCGGATCCGGCGAGGAACACCGCCCTTCGATCGCGTTCGTCGCCCACATGGACCATCCAGGGTTCGAACTGACCGACGCCGAAGGGACCGACGCTCGCGGGCGAATGTTGGGACGGACTCCGGACGCTGTGTTCGCGGGGCGCTTCGGACTCCGCATCTACCAGACTGGTTCGAGCGAGTTCATCCGTGGTTGGACGTCGGGGTCGAGGGATCCGAAGGAGAGTGAAGCGCGCGAGCGGTTACTGGATATCGAAACCGAGGGGCCAGTATCGCTGCCGGCGTGGGCGGTGTTCGATCTGGAAGACTTCGAGGTGAAGGACGGTGTCATCCACATGCGGGCGTGCGACGACCTGGCAGGGTGTGCGGCGATTCTCGCGATGCTGGAGCGCATCCGTCTCGCAGATGTCGGAGTCGATGTCTACGGAATCTTCACACGAGCCGAAGAAGAAGGGTTGATTGGAGCGCGGATCCTGGCCGAGGAGCGGCGCCTCCCGGAAGACACGATCGTCGTCTCGGTCGAGTCGTCCCGTGCCCTGCCCGGTGGAGAGCATGGGAAGGGGCCGGTGATACGCGTTGGGGACGCGGCGGCTACGTTTTCCGCTGACGCCGAAAGCGCCTTGCTGGCGGCTCGTCAGCGGCTTTCCCAGCGCGACCCAGCCGTGCCGGTGCAACGACAGTTGATGAGCGGCGGGGTGTGCGAGGCGTCTGCGTTCATCGTGCGGGGATACCGGGCGACCGGCGTGGCGTTTCCGCTGGGTCACTATCACAACGGACTGGGCGAAGACACCATCAACGCGGAGTTCGTCCACATCGACGATTTCCTGGGAGGTGTTGAATTGCTAGTCGAAGCGGCGATCGCTATCGCATCTGATGAGGAGCCGCCCGTGTACGAGCGTATTCGACACCGCCCGGAGGCTGAAGCGGACCGCCTGCTCCGCTCCTGATCAGTCCGCGGCGACCTCCGAACGGATCGCCTTTAACCGGTCAACGTTCTCTTTGTCGGGCCCGCTCTTCCCGTCCATGCCAGGAACTTCGAGGATGAAGGGAACGTCTCGGAACGCGGGGTGCCCGACGATGTTTCGCCATCCGTCCTGACCGATCGATCCGTCTCCGATGTTTTCGTGACGGTCCAAGCTGCCGCCCAGGACGCCCTTTGAGTCATTGGCGTGTACGACTGCGAGGTTCTTCAGGCCAACGGTCTCGTCGAACTCGGCGAGTGCCGATCCCAAACCCTCCGGTGTCGTGATGTCGTAACCCGCCGCATAGGCGTGACACGTGTCAATGCAGACTTCCAATCGAGGGTCGTTCGCGGTCTGAATGATCTTGGCCAACTCGGCGAATGGACCCCCGATCTGGTCCCCTTTGTTCGCGTTATTCTCGAGGCACAGCAACACGTCGGCGGGAGATCGGTCCAGGACCATCCTGAGGCCACCGACCACGCGGTCTATCACCGCATCCAGTCCTGCCCCTCCGTGGCCACCCACATGGAATATGACGCCGCGCGCGTGGATACGCTCGCAGAAGTTCATGTAGTGGATCAGGGATTCCACGCTCTTGGCGAGTTGTTCGTCATTGTGAGTTCCGAGATTCACGAGATATGCGCCATGGATGAAGACCGGCCCGATCGAAGCACGTTTGGCTCCTTCGACGAACGCCTCGGTCGACGCCTCGCTGTGTTGATTGATTCTCCACGCTCGAGGAGACGTGGCGAATATCTGGATCGCCTCGGCGCCGATCACTTCGGCCCGTTCGATCGCCGTGTCAACGCCGCCGGCCGTGGATACGTGTCCGCCGATCTCCATGTTGGCTATCTTTCCTCGTGAGAATCCGTCTGGGTGAAGCCCACAGTACCAACAGACCAGCCACCCGTTTGCCACCGGAGGGCCCTATCTGCACCCAATGTAGAATAAGTTGAACCTATGCTCCCTCGAATCCGCACTTCGCTCATAGTTCGCGTCCTGATCGGGTTCTCTCTGGGGATCCTGCTTATCTGGTGGCTGGTGCGTGACATCGACGTGCGTCAATTTATCGACCACCTGACGGGCTTCTCATGGGTTCTGTTGATTCCGGTGTTCGTGTTGGTGATCGCGAGCGCGGTCGTACGAGCGGCTCGGTGGCGTCTGCTCTTCCACGATCGACCTCCCAGTGTCGGCCGCCTGTTCTTCGTGGAGAACACTGGGATCGGGATAAATAGCGTTGCACCGGTGCGCGTGCTGGCAGAACCGGTCCAGTTCAGCTACCTGGCGATTCGAGACGGGCACGACAGGGGCTCGGTGCTCGCCTCCATCATCTTGAGCCGGGTGATCGACCTGATGGTCACGCTGACGATCATCGCGCTTGGGTTCTCGATATTCCCGCCGACCGGTCCACTACGGGCGGCGGTGTGGGGAACGATGGGGGCGCTGGCGCTTGGGGCGGCCGCTGTGGTGGTCTTTTCCCTCTCGACACACCGCTGGGGTTGGCTGCGCGCTCGCCCACTCTTTGTCACCTATGGCAACGCATGGCGGCGATTGGCGGCCCAGCCCCGCCGGGTCGTGCAAGTTCTGCTGGTCACGGTAGTCCAATGGACGCTGTTGGGCGCAGCTGCCTTAATCATCGCTAGGCAGGTTGGGATCAACCTTCACTTCCCAGTGATCCTGATCTTGACGCTGGCGACCATGACCCTGGGAATGGTTTTGCCGGGACTCCCGTCCGGGATTGGACCGTTTGAGTTTGCGGCGACGCTGCTACTTTCGCTCTACGGGGTGGACCGGGAGCCCGCGCTGGCGTTCGGAGTCATCGTTCACGCCACGTTCCTCTTGCCACCGATCGTGATCGCGGTCGTCATGCTACTGACTTCGGGCCTTCCGTGGCCGGGGGGCCGCCCGAAGTCGGGCCCGCTCGTCGTCGCCACCACTCCATCCCGAGCCGCGTCCAGAAATGGAACAGCAGCAACAGAGAGAGCGCCAAGCCTCCGAGAATGAAAGCGGGGTCCTGGGTGGCCTCGCCGCCTGGGAGGGCTGCCCTGGTTACGTCCTGCGAAAGTAGGAAGGCGAACAAGAAAGTGAGAGCCAATACACTTCCGCCGGACCAGCCCATGTTTCGCGTTGCTCCGGCGAGGATCACGCCAATAACGGCAGCGACCGTGAATGGGACCGGCAGAAGCATGGCGATTGCTCCGACGGTCGTGGCGAGGCCAGCGCCTCCTCTGAACAACAGGAATACGGAAAATTGGTGACCGAGCACCGCAGCCGCGCCGGTCGCGGCGCCTTCGGCAGCCCCAAGGTTCAGAAGCTGCACTGCGACTGCGACAGGGACGGCTCCTTTGAGCATGTCTGCCAGGCCAACCAACAACCCGGGCATCGGACCAACCTGGCGGAACACGTTGGCGGCACCGGGATTGCCGGTTCCAGCCCGCCTGATATCTCTGACGCCGTAAAGACGGGCGATCAACACTGCGTTTGGAATGGAGCCGGACAGGTAACCGAGGGCGAGAGCGCCGAGCAGAGGAATAAGATCCGAGGACAACGGTGCGCTTCCTCCCAGGGATGATTGACGCTAGCAATTGTGATCGGCCCGTCAGGCGCTATCCGATGGGTCGACGTTTTCACTGTAGCACGCAGTACCGACCCTTCGGCAGATTCAGGACGGGGACGGCGGTGCGGGGTTCGTCGTCCCGTACAATGACCGGCGGCGATTCAGGGATCGCATAGGAGTACAGGGGCGTTGGTGGAATCCAGCTGGTTCCGCTTCTCGCTGGTGGTGATCGCCTTCGCGGCGGCGATCTACCTCATGCGGAGCGTCTGGGAACTGGTCGGCGTCGCTTTTGACGTCATCCTGGTCATCTTCTTGGCGTGGATACTCTCCGCGGCGATGCGGCGGTTGGTCACCCTGGTCCGAAGACTCACTCCCCGACCACCCTGGATAGCGGTGCCGATCGCATACCTGATCGTCCTGCTCCCGATCGTCGCGCTGGTGAGTCTGATCGTTCCGCTGACCCTGGCACAGGCCCTGGGGCTGTCGGAAGACCTGCCGATCTTCGTCGAGCGCATCTCCGAATTCTTCAACCAGGCGGGGCGGGTTGCCGAATCGTTTGGACTGCCCGCCGACATCATCGAGGGTTCGGAAGAAGACTCGGTGACGCAAATCGGCACGATCGTCGCCGTGTGGGTGAGCGAGAATGCAGTAGGAATCGTCCAGGGTGCGACGTCGATCGTCCTGCGGCTGTTCTTCGTGCTAGCGCTGTCCGTTTATATGGTTGTCGAAGGACAACAACTAGTAGACCTCTTCTACAAGGTCCTTCCGCGCTCGTTCCACGATCAAGCCCGGACCGTGTTGCGCCAACTGGACACCACCTTCTTTTCGTATTTGCGAGGGGTGTTCACGATCGCAGGACTGTACAGCGTTGCGATCACCTCGGTGATGTTCGTGGCCGGCTTACCATTCGCGCTGCCGCTCGGTCTCGCGTCCGGGTTCATCCAGCTCGTACCGATCGTGGGCGAGGTAGCGTCGCTCGGCATCCCGATCCTGGTGGCACTGCTGACGAAACCGGCCTCGACCGCGGTGTTGGTGGCAGCGGCGCTGGTCGCATGGAGTCTGCTCATGAACAACCTGGTGTTGCCGCGAGTGCTCGGGAACGCGGTACGGATGCCGGGGTTGTTCGTGCTGCTGGCAGTCGTGTTGGGAACGCGAGTAGCAGGAGCGTGGGGGGCGATTCTGGGAGTTCCATTGGTGGGTTTCATGTATGCGGTGATGATTGCGTGGATCGATCAACGAGCACCCAGTGCCCAGGGCGTCGAAGATGAGTCACTCGTGGAGCCCGGGGTCTCACCGGACCAGGGGACGTGGGTTGAAGACGAAGATACGGAGGCCGTAGATCAGGTGCCCTCCACGGATTCGCCGGTCGGTGGAGAGAGCGCTGCCGGCTCAACCCCGGGAAATCGATGAAGCCATCCGCAGACTCGGGATGACTCAAGGGCCTCCTAACGGACAGTGGGCGATCCGGGTTAGAAGCCGAGTCCTCGCGCGTTGAGGCTTATGAAACGACCCTGGCAGATGATGACATGGTCCACGATGATGGCCGGCGAGGTCCTGCGAACGGCCTCCCGAAAAACTTCAGCGGGCCGGACCTGGGTGGTGTTCACGGTCCCACGAGAGATATCCACGATATCGACCACCTGATTCTTCGTCGTGAGCAGCAATACGCGGAGATGTTCCTGCTCCAGGAACCCCATGTCGCCCGCGAAGAGGTTGTTGACATCCCGAGGGTCGGTGATAACCGGCCGTTCGGCGGGGGCCGTCGTGAGAAGCCGTTTTCCGAGTTCGAGCCCGGCCTTGATTTGGGCAGATTTTGCCCCACCCACCGAGGGTTGTGACGCCAACTCGCCGAATGAGGTTTGAGCGAGCCCTTCGAGTCCTTCGAAGCTCGCGAGGAGCCGAGTCGCCATGGCCAGGGCGCTCTCGCCGGGCCGGCCGACTCGAAAGGTGATCGCGAGGAGTTCGGCGGTACTCAAGGCCCCAACGCCGTGATTAGCGAGTCTTTCCCGAGGACGCTCGTCCGGCGGGAGATCGCGGATGAGAGGTTGGTAGTTTGCGGCCGAATCGCGGGCTACGGTTGCAGCAGTCATCTTGGCATGATGGTACCGAACGAACGTTCTGATCGCAAGTGAGGGAGCGGAATCCGACGGATCGCCCAAGAGCATGGACGCCCAGCGAGCAAGTCCCGTCAGCTTGGAGACCGGTTGATGCTCTTCAAGATCAGGTTGTGCGTTCCGTGGTCCGCGGCGGCGACGAGGCCAGCCCCAGCTCGCTGCCATGGTCCACCATCAAAACCCGTCACCGAGCAACC
>CAZIBZ010000080.1:0-5658 GCA_964537445.1 uncultured Dehalococcoidia bacterium
GACATCAGAGGCACCGTTCAGAACGACATCTTGAAGGAATACATCGCGCGCGGCACGTACATCTTCCCGCCGCACCCATCGATGCGCCTGGTCACCGACGTATTCGAGTACTGCGCCTCAGAGACCCCGCTTTTCAACACGATCTCGATCAGTGGTTACCACATGCGAGAGGCGGGTTGCACCGCCGCCCAGGAGATAGGGTTCACGCTGGGGCATGCCATTGCCTACGTCGATGCAGCCGTAGCCGCCGGCCTCAAGGTCGATGACTTCGCTCCCCAGGTCGCGTTTTTCTTCGTTGCCCAGAGCAACCTCCTCGAAGAGATCGCGAAATTCCGAGCCGCTCGGCGCCTGTGGGCAAGGATCATGGTTGAGCGCTTTGGATCCACGAACCCGCGCTCGCAGATGTTGCGGTTCCACACGCAGACCGCTGGCGTGACGTTGACCGCCCAACAGCCGGACAACAATGTCGTCAGGTCGACGCTCCAGGCGCTCGCCGCCGTCCTCGGAGGGACCCAATCGCTGCATGTGAACTCCAAGGATGAAGCGCTTGCGCTCCCGACCGAGGATTCAGTCACTGTCTCGCTGCGAACCCAGCAGGTACTGGCCTATGAGTCGGGTGTCACGGACACGATCGACCCGCTGGCGGGTTCCTACTACATCGAGAAGATGACCGACGACCTCGAACGCGAGGCTCGCCAGTACATCGAAAAGATGGACCAGATCGGTGGCGCCGTCACCGGGATCGAACAAGGATACCAACAGCAGGAGATCCAGAACTCGGCGTACAAGTTCGCAGTTGAAGTTGAGGAGCGAAAACGCACCGTCGTCGGCGTGAATGCCTTCGCATCCGACGAGGAGGACCAGATCGAGATCCAGCGCATCGACCCGGAGGAACGCAACCGCCAGATCGCGCGGCTCCAAAGCGTCCGGACGACGCGCGACCAGAGCAAAGCCGAGGCCGCTCTCGTGAACCTCGAACGCGTTGCTCGAGGCACCGACAACACGATGCCAGCGATTCTTGAGGCGGTCGAGTCCTATTGCACCACCGGTGAGATCTGCGACGTCCTCCGAACAGTCTTCGACGTGCATCAAGAAACTGTCGTCGTCTGATCACTCTCGCGAAGGGAATCACATGTTCAAGAGGATTGACCACATCGGCGTTGCGGTTCGTGATATCGAGGCCGCGGCGGAAAAATTCGAACGCGCCTATGGCCTGACGGTTGCAGCCCAGGAAGAGATCGAAGACCAACAACTGATTGCCGCCCTGGTCCCGACCGCCAACGTGCGCTTCGAGTTGATGCAACCGACCACGCCAGACAGCGTCGTCGGTCGGTACATCGAACGCCGCGGCGAGGGGATCCACCACGTGTGTTTTGAGGTCGACGATATCCGTGCCGAGATCGAGACACTCAAAGGCCGGGACGTGCAGCTGATCCAGGGTGCTCCTCGGGAGGGGTTTGTGGGTGAGGTTGAATTCATCCATCCCAAATCCGCCCGAGGGGTTTTGACGGAGATCGCGCAGGTGACGCGGCGAACGGAAACGGATACCGAACTCAAGTTGCATCACATCACGATTGCGACTCCGGACCGGGACGAGGCCGCGGCCGCGTGGTCGAAGAACTTCGGCCTCCCCATCACTCGCAAAGCCGAACGCGAAGGAGCGCCAATCGCAACCGCGTGGCTCGATGCGGGAGACGCCGAGGTTGAGTTCGCTCAACAGACCTCCGATTCGGGTCCGCTTGCTCGCGCGATCGAGTCACGCGGCGAGGGCGTGTACGGGATCGTCCTCGATACGGAAGATGCACCAACCCTGGCGGCAAGAGTGACTTCCGAAGGACTTCGGGTGATAGAGGATGCCGAGGGCGACAACGTCATCCGTGTCGTTCACCCCCGAGACTTCTTTGGAACCTTGATGATGATTCTGCAGCGCGGGAGTTAGCCGACAGCATGTTTCGTCACCTGGACCACATAGGGATCGCCGTCCACGATCTTGACCAGGCCGTTGAGCGCGTCGAAGCTGTTCTGGGGCTCAAGGCCGCGGTGATCGAAGAGGTCGAGGACCAACAGGTACGGGCAGCCTTGATCCCGATGCCGGTTGGCCGCTTCGAATTGCTCGAAGCGACATCACCGGACAGCGGTGTTGGCCGTTTCCTCGATCGGCGAGGCGAAGGAATGCACCACGTCTGCTTTGCCGTGGACGATATCCAGACGGCGCGACGACGGATCGGTTCCAACGGTGGCCAGATGATCCAGGAGGAACCGCGCGAAGGTCTTACGGGTATCGTCGATTTCGTTCATCCGAAGTCGACCGGCGGGGTCTTGACCGAGATCGCGGAGATCACCCTCCTGACGCCAGCCTCCGGCGACCTGCAAACCCACCATGTGACGATCAGGACCAGGGATGCGGACGCCGCGAGCGACAGTTGGGCGACGATGTTTGAGATTCCCCTGAAACGGAAGGCAGTGTCCGAAGGGTTCCACATGTCGACCGCCTGGCTGGACGCGGGCGACGCCGAGGTGGAGTTCGCACAGCAACTCAACGAAACCGGCCCGGTCGCTCGTGCGATCGAACAGATGGGCGAAGGGTTGCACGCCTTCGTCGTGGAATCGAGCGATTCTCAGGCACTAGCCGAGCGGGCCCAGGCTGCTGGGGTCCGAGTGATCACCGATGACGGGGAGCCGGATAACGTCCTACGGGCGATCCACCCGCTCGACTTTCTTGGAACGTTGGTGCTGATCGCGGCCAAGCAAGCGCCCCACGCGGGGCTCACGGGCGTGGCTGGAGACGCCGGGCATTGAGTTCCCTGTGCCGACGATGATTCACACATTTGATGGGGGCAAACGATGACACAAACACAAGCGACTCCGGCACGGATCCTCATAGCGAAACCAGGGTTGGACGGTCATGATCGGGGCGCAAAAGTGGTTGCACGGGCGCTCCGTGACGCTGGATTCGAGGTCATCTACACCGGGATCCGACAGACGCCAGAGATGATCGTGCAGGCCGCGCTCCAGGAGGATGTCGACGCCATCGGTCTCAGCATTCTCTCGGGTGCTCACCTCGACCTGTTCCCCGCGATCGTTGACGGCCTGAAGGAGCAAGGACTCAACGACGTGCCTGTCTTTGCCGGAGGCATCATCCCGAAGGAGGATTACGGGGCGCTCGAGGGCATGGGGATCAGGGGCGTTTTTGGCCCGGGGACCACGCTCAAAGACATCGTCGACCACGCCCGAGAAGTGACCGGCTCACAAGAGGCTTCCGCCTGATACTCCATCAGCCCCGCGAATCCCCGCATATCCGTCCCGCGTAGTCCGATTCCTATATACTTGCGGTCGCCCTTCCGCCTTGGTGTGGACTCGTCATGCGCGTAGATGTAAGTCAACTATTTCAAGAAGACATCGGTGCTCGTCGCACGTACGAGTTCGATCACCCAATGGAGCACGGGAACGTGGTGTGCTCCGTCGAAATGCTTCGAACAGACGCGGGCGTGTCGGCACACGTCGAAGGGGATGTGCCGGTCTCAACAGATTGTGGGCGATGCCTGAAGACGTTCGTGATCACGACGCGCGTCAGGTTTGACGAGGAATTCTTCCCGTCGGTGGACATCCTTACCGGTGCGACCCTGGAACCTCCGGAAGTCGATGCGTTCATGTTGGACGAGCACTACGAACTGGACCTCTGGGAAGCCGTCCGGCAGTACTCGGTCCTCGTCGAGCCGATGACATTCGTTTGCCGTAACGGCGAATGTCAGGGTCTGTGCGACCAGTGCGGCGCAGACCGAAACGAAACGACTTGCCCGTGCGAAGAACCCGCGAAGCATCCGGCGTTCGAAGCACTACGGCGAGAATGGGAGTCTCAGTCGAGCACCGTAGATTCACGAAACTAGTCGAAGCGCAACAAGACACGAAGGATCGAATTGAACTATGCCCCCACTACCTAAACGGAAAATCTCGTACTCACGGAAGAGAAAACGCCAGGCGCACAAGTCGCGGAAGGTTCCCGGTACCACGGTTTGCCCCCACTGCGGCAATGCCAAGATGCCCCACCGTGTCTGTCCAACCTGTGGCACATACGCGGGTCGGCAGGTGATACAGGCCCGACAGGCGGCCGAATAGCCACCCCGGGACGTTGGCAACGACGTCTGCAAGACCGACGAACTTCTAGGAGCTCCAGCAAATGACCGTCGCTTACTTATTCCCCGGCCAGGGAGCACAGACCGTCGGGATGGGAAAGGACGTATTCGACGCGATTTCCGCGTCGAAAGCGGTATTTGCCGAAGCTGATTCAGCACTCGATTTCTCCCTTTCGGGAATCTGCTTTGACGGCCCCGAAGACGCGCTCACTCAAACCGTCAACACCCAACCCGCAATCCTCACTACGAGCGTCGCACTTCTTGAGGCATGTAAGGCGGCGCTTGAAGCGAAAGGCGACGTGCCGGCTTTTACCGCGGGTCACTCGCTGGGCGAGTATTCGGCCCTGGTCGCTGCTGGTTCGATGACGTTCACCGACGCGGTCAAACTCGTCCGCGAGCGCGGCAGGCTGATGCAGGCTGCCGGTGACCAGCGGAAGGGCGCAATGGCGGCAGTCATGGGTATGCCGGAAGACACCTTGGCCGCTATCTGCTCCGAGACTGGCGTGGACATGGCGAACCTGAACGCACCCGACCAGATCGTTATCAGCGGCTCTGAGGAAGGCGTGGCTCGTGCCCAGGAATTGGCTCAAGAGCAAGGAGCTCGCCGGGTCGTAGCCCTGCGCGTGAGCGCAGCGTTCCACTCCTCATTGATGGACCCGGCGGTTCCGGGTATGCACACGGCGCTTGAAGCCGCGCAGATCTCCACTCCGTCGATCCCTGTGATCGCGAACGCTTCCGCCGAGCCGCTGAATGATGCCGCTGGAATCGTTGAAGAATTGGCCAAACAGATCCGCAGCCCGGTCCAGTGGTTCCGCACGGTTCAATACCTGAAGGACCATGGCGTGACGAAGTACATTGAGATCGGTCCTGGAAAGGTGCTCACGGGGCTCGTCAAACGGGTGCACGAAGACGCAGAAACGGTCAACGTGGGTACCCTGGAAGACGTTCAAGCTCTCTAGAAGCGGATTCGGCGACGTCCCTCGGCACTTTCGCTTTGACCGTCTCGATGGACGCGCACTCCCAACGGAGTCTGGCCCGACGGCTCGCTCTGGAGGTCCTGTACGAATGGGACTCGGTAGGTCATGACGTTCGCGAGGCGCTGGATCGGCGCGCCGAAGATGACGAGATCGAGACCGACTCCGACGCGTTTGAGTTCGCCGAACGGCTCGTCCATGGGGTTATTTCCGATATCGCTCGTCTCGACGGGTTGATCCAAAGCAAAGCGAAATCGTGGCCGCTGAAGCAGCTTGCGGTTGTTGACCGAAACATCTTGCGTCTGGCCGTCAGCGAGATCTCCGATCATGAAACGCCCGCGGGCGCGGTTATCAACGAGGCTGTTGAGCTCGCCAAATCGTTCGGCGGGGAAGCGTCCGGCAGCTTCGTAAACGGAGTCCTCGGCGGTGTGCTTGCGGAACTCAAAGCCGAACACTAACCTGAGGCAACTAGCGCGATGGAGGTGAGGGACGTATGCCGGCGGTCGCTGAACGTGTCAAGAACGTAATCGTTAACCAGCTCGGTGTTGAAG
>CAZIBZ010000081.1:0-2996 GCA_964537445.1 uncultured Dehalococcoidia bacterium
AACGACTCCGTCGCCGCCACCGTACAACTCGAACTCCATACTACGAAGGGCGCCGGAAACCGATGCCGCCCGTTGGCGCTTTACGCGATTGCCACCGGCACACAGGACGCCCCGGTCCCACCGACGAGTGGTAACGGAGCAGCCACGAACATGAACTCGAAGGCCCGGTCTTCTCCAAGCGCTTCAAGGTCGAGGTTCTCCAGGATGTAGATGCCGAAATCCCTCAGCGCGCGCACATGGAATGGGTTCGCATGTGGGTAGCTGGGGATCCACTCCAGGCCGGGGGAGTCGGCTCCGGCCGCGACGATTCCCCGATCGCTCAACCACTCCGCACTCGATTCGTCGAACCTCGGTTCGCCTGAGTCCCACATCGCGCGGTCTCGGGAGAACACCTGGTGCCATCCGGTTCGGAGAAGGAGGACATCGCCTTCCTGCGGTTCGATGCCCTCCGCCGCCAGGCAATCCGCCAAGTCTTGGCCGGAGATCCCGTCCTCCGGAGTCAAGTATTCGACGCCGCGATGCCGGGCCATATCGGCGAGGATCCCTCGCGTCACGAAGTTATCGACCCGGTCGATGCCCGCCCACGTCACGCCCTCGCGCGAGTTGATGGCCGAGGCATCGCGCCCGTTGTACAACGTCCCATCGCGCCAGAAATGGCTCAACGCGTCGACGTGGGTGCCGGCGTGGGAATGCATGGCCAGGACGTCACCGGAGACGCCAACGCCGTTCTGTTGATTTGTATTCGCTGTCGTGGTTCGCCACGTTTCGTGGAACCCCGGATAGATGCGCTCGCCGCGCCCGAGGGGCACGGCCAGGTTGTACACGATCCCGCGTCTCGCCAATCCAGCGGCCTCGGCCACCTTCTCAGGCGTTACCAGGTTCAGCATTCCTCGTTGGTCGTCCGGGCCCCAGCGACCCCAGTTGTTGCTTCCTGTCGATGACGTGCTCATTCGTCCTCCAGTTCCTCGGACGTCTTGGCAAGACCCAGTTGGCTGGATCGATTCGATTCAGCGTCCACCAACAGCGGCAGGCGTCCGCGGAGAGGTCAGGTGGTGGATGCAGCGGTTTCGGCGAGCGGAGCACCTGGGCCGCGAAGCGCGGTGCAGGTCCCGGTCCGGCAGTACTTGTCGTTCACGTGTTCTGCGAATTCTTCGGGGAAGTATCTGCCGGCGTTGTTGAGCACGCCCGGCGCGAGTTGGCCAAGACCGCACAGAGAGCCGGCAACCATCGTTCGGCCGATGCCCGCGATCTTCTCGAGGTCGCCCGCTTCGCCGTACCCGGCCACGATGTTCTCAAAGATATGGACGATCTGACTCGTTCCCTTCCGACACGGGAAACACTTCCCGCAGGACTCCTCTTCGTTGAACTCTGCAACAATCTTCACCGCGTCGACGATGCAAGTGTCTTCGTCGAACACCAGTATCCCGCCGGATCCCAACGGCGATCCTTTTGCGGTCATCGCCTGGAACTCGGTCGGCATGTCGGCCTCGGCGATGGACATGATCCCGCCGAGCGGGCCCCCACACTGGAGCGCCTTCACTTGCTTCCCGTGGCGCCCTCCACCGGCGACATCCGCGATCACCGTCTGGAGGCTCAATCCCACCGGCACCTCGGCGATCCCCGGCCTTTCGATACGGCCGGAGAGGGACAGCATCGCCGTTCCGGACGCGTTTTCGGTCCCGATCTTCGCGAACTCTTCGGCTCCCAACTCGATCACGGTCGGCACGTAGGCAATCGTCTTGACGTTGTTCACCGTGGTCGGACGGCCAAAGATCCCGTATTGCGCGGGGAACGGGGGTCGAGGTCTCGGGGCGCCACGCTTACCCTCAACCGATTCCATCAACGCCGTTTCTTCGCCGCAGATGTACGCGTGACCCGTCGCTTCGACCTCGATCTCGTGGCCGAATCCTGTCCCCATCACGTTGGACCCCACGAGCCCTGCCCGTTCGGCCTCCTCGATGGCCCGCTGTAGCCGAGCAACCGCTACCTGGTATTCGGCACGGATATGGACGTAGCTGTGGGTGGCACCCATCGCATAGCTGGCGATCAATATCCCTTCGATCAGTTTGTGAGGGTCGTTCTCCACGATCGATGCGTCGGTAAACGCGGCCGGATCGCCTTCCTCACCGTTGATAGCCAGATACCGGTCTCCCGGTGGGGCGTTCTGCATGAAACTCCACTTCACGCCGGCCGGGAACAGCGCCCCGCCTCTCCCGCGCAACCCCGACTCACGGACAACGTCGGTAACTTCCTGCGGCGTCATCTCGTGGATCGCTCGGTCCAGCATCGCGAATCCGCCCCGCGCGACATAGTGAGCGAGATTTCCAGGTTCGATATGCCCGTAGTTCGCCATCACCAACCGGAGTTGGTCCCGCATCCACGGTTGTGAATCGAGCGGCGGGATGTCGCCCGTAGCTTCCGGCGCCTGGACTCCCAGTGCGAGGTCTGCCCTCAGGTCGCCCTTCGCCAAGACATCCTCAAGCAACTTCGGCACCGATTCTGGAACGACGTTTCCATACGTGATCCTGGGCTGTCTGGGCAGGGCGATATGCACGACCGGGTCCGCCCAGTTGAACCCGATGTCGCCGACCTCCAGCACGCGAACGTCGGGCTGGCCAAGTCGTTCCAGCTCTCGGATGATCGCGGCTAGGGTTTCACCAGCGCCCACCGACAACGCCGTCGCCGAAGTCCCGACGCTGATGCGCGTGGACGACTCGTCTTCCCACTCCTCCCAAAGCTCGAGGGAACGGCGTCGGAGTTGGGTGTAGGCGGCAGACGGCATCGGATTGGAGACCTAGTCGAGGCCGGCCACGAACTCGCGGGCACGCTCGACGGTCATCCGTCCGCGCCATCGCATGTCCACCGCGATCAACGGCGCCTGTGAGCACAGGCGCGGGCAGGACGTGCGTCTGAGCTGGAACGATGGGTTCCCTTCGGGCGATTTCCTCGCCTCTTCGAGCGTGGACCAAATCTCCCGGGCTCCACTCACGTGGCAC
>CAZIBZ010000082.1:0-5558 GCA_964537445.1 uncultured Dehalococcoidia bacterium
GGAGCCCACCTCTCCACAGTCTCGGGGAAGAACCCGATGTTCATGCGGATCAGGCCGTAGCCGCCCATCTTCAAGAGCACCCCGGCCAGCAGGACGCTCACCGCAGTCGGGGCATCCGTGTGGGCATCGGGCAGCCACGTATGCAATGGCCAGACCGGCAGCTTGATCGCGAACGCCAGAAGGAAGAGGAAGAAGACTGCGTTCAGCGAGAGGAACCTGGGAACGATCTCACCCGCCTGCCCCATCAGAGTCAGCGCTTCCATATCGAACGTCCCCGCCGAAGCCCGGAGCACCAGGACCCCGACGAGCATGAAGGCGCTGCCGAACAGGGTGTAAAGGACGAACTTCATCGCCGAGTGGTCCTTATTCCCGGTACCCCAGACCGAAATCAAGAAGTACATCGGGACCAATTCCACCTCCCAGAAGAGGAAGAAGAGCAACAGGTCCCGTGCCGCGAACACCCCGAGTACCCCCGTGAGCAGGAGCAGCAGCCAAACGTGGTACTCGCGGACCCTCGTTGTCACGTGCCAGGAACCAAGAACGGCCACCAGCCCCAACAACCCTGTCAGCACCACCATCGGGAGGCTCAGCCCATCCAGCGCCAGGCTGTACACGGCGTTCACGCCGGGGATCCACGCGTTCGTGCCATATGCGCCGAGCTGTTCCCCGATCGAGCTGGCTTCGGCGTTGGACAGGAAGTACCAGGCGAACAAACCGAGGGCGAGGTCCGCGACCATGACCCCGGCCGCGGTGATCCGCACGGCTCGGGCGTTCGATCCGAACAGCGCGATCATCACTGCCCCGGCTGCGGGGAGGAACACGAGCCCCGTGAGCAGTCCGTTGGAGGGTTCGGTCAAGGGTGTCTACCTTCCCGAGACCGCGTACACCGCATAGATCGCAACGACCCCGAGGCTGAATACGGCGGCATAGGTCTGAAGCTGCCCGGACTGCGCGCGCGCGACGGCTCTCCCTACGTTGCGGCCGACCAAACCGACGGTGTTCACGGTCCGGTCGACGACCCCACGATCGCTATCGAACCACGCCAGTGCGCGCCAGACCCCTCGGAACATCGCTCGTCGGATGATCAGGTTTTCGTACAACTCGTCGATGTAGTACTTGTTGGTCAGGAGTCGCACTAGAGGAGCGAGCGGCTTGCTGATAACGGTCGCGCTCGTGGCCCCAGACCGATACAGGAGCGTCGCAACACCGATCCCTCCCAGCGCCGCGGCGATCGAGATCATGACCGGAGTGCGCTGGATCTCCTCCGGCTCCGCACCGAGCGGCTCGAGCAGATCGGTGATCAAATGAACACCCGGTGCGTCCGCTATCCAGGCGCCAACGGCGAGTACCGCCAGGACGAGTAGTGGCACCACCATGACCGCCGGGGACTCGTGCGCCGGTCGGCCACTTCCGGTCTCCGTGGCGCCGGAGGCAGAGGTCGCACCGACCCCGGGTCGATTCGTCCCATGAAAGGTCATATAGAAGGCGCGCATGAAGTAGGTGGCGGTGAGGAATGCGGCGAAAGCTCCTCCCCAGAACACCACCTGGGGAAGCGCACCGTCATGAGCCCATGCGAATCCCAGGATCGCGTCCTTGCTCCAGAATCCGGAGAGCGGCGGCAACCCCGCTAGGCTCAACCCTCCGACGAGGAAGGTCACGTACGTCCAGGGCATCGCTCGGCGGAGACCCCCCATCTCGCGCATGTCGAATGTTTCGGTAGCGTGGTTCACGGAACCCGCCCCCAAGAAGAGAAGTGCCTTGAAAAAGGCATGGGTGAACAGGTGAAACATCGCCGGACCGATGGCTCCCAGCCCCAGCGCCATCATCATGTACCCGAGCTGGCTCACCGTTGAGTACGCCAGCACTCGCTTGATGTCGTTCATCACGAGCCCCATGCTCGCCGCGAAGACCGCGGTGAAGACTCCGATCAGGGCGACCGTCGTACGAGCGGTCTCTCCCCCGTCGGCCTCGAACATCGGCAAGAAGCGAGCGACCAGGAACACCCCGGCCGCCACCATGGTTGCCGCGTGGATCAACGCGCTCACGGGCGTCGGGCCTTCCATCGCATCCGGCAACCAGACATGGAGGGGGAACTGCGCACTCTTTCCCGCGGCGCCGGCGAATATCCCGAGTGCGATCAGCGTCAGAGACGTTCCGGCGATCGCAGTTCCTGCGGCGCGGATGATATCGGTCGGTGCGCTCGGGTCGTCGATCAGGAACGTGACCGGCTCGCCCTCTGGCCAGAGCAGGAAGATTCCGAGGATCGATAGAAGGAAGAAGAAATCACCGAACCTTGTGACGATGAACGCCTTCTTCGCCGCCGCCGCGGCCGCCGGACGCTGGTACCAGAATCCGATGAGCAGGTAGGACGACAGACCCACCAGTTCCCATCCCGCGTAGAGCAGGATCAGATTATTCGCCAGGACGATCGTCAGCATCGCCGCCGTGAAAAGCGGCATATACGTGTAGTACCGCGCGTACCCACCGTCGTGTTGCATGTAGCCGTGGGAGTAGATCTGAACCAGCAGGCTGACGCTCGTCACGACGACGAGCATCACTGCGGTAAGGCCATCGACGAGCAACCCGATCCTGAGGGATATGTTCCCGACCGCCACGGCTTCATGTGTTGGGAGCTGAATCGAGTGGTGTGCGATCACCTCAAAGAGGACCCAGACCGAGAGGGCGAACGCCGCCCCGATCGCCAGGATCGTCGTGCCTGCCGCGGCGCGCGCGGTGGCGCCGACCACGGGCCGAATAAACAGGCCGTTGATTCCCGCTGCCGCCAGCGGAAGCAGGATGATGGCCCAGACGGCCCATTCCGGCATCGAGCGCTAAACCTTCCTCTCGATCTCTTCGGCCACGTGCTCTCTGGCGCGCGGCACGCAAACTTTGAACTCAGCAAACTCGTCGTCCCAGAGTTCGACCCGTACCGGCATCAGGCGCGTCGGTAGGCCCTCGCCCTCGTAGAGGGCCTTCCACATCTCCGCGGCCATGCGCCCCTGGACCCGTTTGAATTCAACCCACATGGATCTCTTCCTAGCAGCGAGGGAGGCGCCAGGGCTTCAGTGGCTGCGAGGGTTTCGGAGTCAGCGGCATCTCGACCTTGGAGGGATCGGTGGTCAACGCCTCCTTCGGCGATTCATCATTCGCTCGAACCAGTTCTTTCATCTGATTCACCACTTGAGAAGGTTCATTTCGGACGCGTCCACGATTCCCCTCCGATTGAATAGCGCAAGGAGGATCCCCAGGCCGATCGCGACCTCCGCGGCCGCAACGGTGATGATGAAGATCGCGAAGACGTGGCCCGTGAACTCGCCAGGTACGACATACCGAGAAAACGCGACCATGGCCACGTTCACGCCGTTCAGCATCAACTCGATCGACATCAGGATCACGACGAAGTTCCGTTTCGCCATCGTCCCGAACAGGCCGATCGCGAAGAGCGTCGCCGACAGAACCAGATAGTGCTCAAGGTCGATACTCATGAACTCGGAACCGACTCATCCCGGGCGATCACTAGGGCGCCGATCGTCGCGACCAGGAGGACGACTCCGGCCAGCTCGAACGGCAGCAGATACGTCGAGAACAGCACGTCGGGGAGGCGAACGCCTTCATCGGTCGCCGAGGCCACCATCGGTGAGGTCGGAACAGCGTCGCCGGGGATCCCCCAATCGGTCTGCATGATTCCGGAGACGAGCGAAAGATAGAGGAGTCCGGCGATCGCGAGCCCGGCCGGCCAGAGTCGGTTCGTCTGATTGCCACGACGGAGTTGCGCGGTCATCATCACGGCGAAGACGATCAAGACCGCGATCCCTCCGACGTAGATCATGAACTGGGCGACGGCTAGGAAGTCCGCGTCCAGCGTCACGTAGAGTCCCGCCACCGCGATCAAGCTCACGACCAATCCGATCGCGGCGTAAAAGACGTTTCGCGCGACGACCACGCCCAACGCACCGGCGAGCGCGAAGGCAGCGAGTATACAGAACGCAGCTACAGGGACCACCGACCCGCCTCATGTTCGTCGAGTTCTTCTTCGCCCTTGTAGTCCACGGCCTCGAGTTGGGGCCGGAATTGCGTGGTCGGTTTCTTCGGCATCTCTCGCAGTTGGTCGACCGTGATCACGAGGTCCTGGCGCACTGGCGTCGCGCGCTCGAAATCGGCACCCATGTGTAATGCGTCGTACGGACAGACCTCGACGCACAATGCGCAGAACATGCACCGCCCGGTGTCGATATTGAAAACGTCAACGTGGTTGTCGTTGCCGACCTGCGGATGCGGCCCCGGGTGCGTCACGATCTTGATGATTCCCAGCGGACAGCCTTTCGCACACGTGGCGCAACCGGTGCACCGATCTTCGTACCAAACGAACGTGTTCCCGCGGAAGCGCGGGGAGGTCTGGAGCTTCTCCTCCGGATACTGGACGGTATACGGCTTCCTGCGCACGTACCCGAGTGTGACCATGAGGCCCTTCAGGGCGCCGGCTCCAAAAAACGTCATCCGACCTACCCTTTCAATCCGGCCACGGCGGCCAACCCGACGTTCGTGGGGGCTAGGTCCTCGCGCGGTCCGATCAAACGTGGCAGGGCCACGAGAACGAAGCCCGTGATCGCCAAGTTCACGAGGGCCATGCCCGCCAGGCCCATCGCGGGGACCGCTTCACCGGGGTCAAGTTCAAATACCGATTGGATGATCAGCAGTTCGCCTGCCGTCACGAGGATGTTGATGGTTGCCAAGGGAAACAGGACTTTCCATGCAAAGCCGAGGATTTGGTCGATCCGAACCCTGGGCCACGTCCCCCTGAACCAAAAGAAGAGCAACACGAACCCGAACGTTTTCAGGGAGAACCACAGGAATCCGCCCTCGTCGGGTTTCCAGCCACCCAGGAATAGCGTCACCATTACCGCCGACCAACCGAGGGCTGCGACATACTCGCTGCCATAGATCAGAGCGAATTTTGAGCCCGAGTACTCGGTGTGGAACCCCGCCACGATCTCCGACTCCGCCTCCAGCAGGTCAAATGGCGTGCGGTTCAATTCTGCCGTCACGGCGATCAACATGATGAGGAAAGCGAGCGGCTGGACGACGATGAACGGGATTCCCTGCGCTTCGACGATCCGCTCCAGATTCAGGGATCCGGCGACCAGAACGACACTCGTCGCCGCCAGAATCAACGGGACTTCGTAACTGACGATCTGCGCGACGCCTCGCACTGCACCAAAAAGCGAGTATTTGCTGTTCGACGCCCATCCCGCCGCGAAGACGGAGAAAGTACCGAGGGACGTGATGCCCATCACGTACACGAGCCCGGCGTCGAGGTCGGCGATCACCCAGCCCTGGTGGAACGGGATTACCGCAAAGATCATCAGCCCGGGAACGAATCCGATGATCGGCGCAAGCGTGAAAGCAACGCGGTCCGCCGCCGAGGGACGGAGATCTTCCTTCGTGATCAGTTTCATCAGATCCGCGAACCCTTGGAAGGTGCCGAAAGGACCGACCCTGTTCGGTCCGATCCGGTTCTGCATCCGCGCGACCACACGCCGTTCCACGTAGGTGAGCAT
>CAZIBZ010000083.1:0-13447 GCA_964537445.1 uncultured Dehalococcoidia bacterium
GGCTATCCGTCGAAACTCGGAAAAATCGAGCGCGCGTGCGTAGGCACTTGCACCGGCCACGATCAGCTTCGGCCGGTGTTCCTTGGCGAGGCGTTCGACCTCGGCATAGTCGATTTGCTCGGTCTCGGGAGAAACCCCGTACGACACGAAGTTGTAGAACTGCCCCGAGAAATTCACCGAGCTGCCATGCGACAGGTGACCACCTTGATCGAGCCTCATGCCGAGTACCGTGTCGCCCGGCTTCAACATCGCGAAGTAGACAGCCATGTTGGCTTGGACCCCGCTATGAGGCTGGACATTCGCATGCTCCGCCCCGAAGAGTCGTGTCACACGCTCGATCGCTAGCCGCTCAACGATGTCGACCTGTTCGCATCCGGCGTAGTAACGGCGCCCTGGGTAACCCTCGGCGTATTTCTCCATCAGAGCGGAACCTTCCGCTTCTTTCACCGCTTGGCTCGTGTAATTCTCGGACGCGATGAGGATGATCGTCCGGCGTTGCCGGTCCTCCTCCCCTTCGATCGCAGCGAAAATCTCTGGGTCTCTGACTTCAAGAACGCTCATTCGGCGCACACTCCTGGTGGTCGTGTCATTTGTCTCGCGGTCGGGCGCGATTCCTGACTTGTTCAGTCAAGAATCGTGAGCCTCGCGCCGTTTGATCTGGTCGGTGGAGCGGCGGATCGAACTGCGATCGGCGCTCCACTATCCCGACTCTAGGGGTCGCCGTTTCTGGGTGTCAACCGACGAGTCCTGGGTACGGATCTCACGTGATCGGCGGCGTGTGGTAAGGCCGGCGGGAAGGGTTGATCTCTGTGGGTGCGGGAATCCTTTTGGCCATCCGGACAAGCCGGTACTTGCGAGGATTGGGCAGTATGTCGACGCCGACAAGATATTGAGAACTGACGAAAACGGACAAATCGTGATCGAAACGGACGGGAAAACGATGTGGGTCCGGAACGAGCGGTCCTCGCGAGCGCGAGGTCATTTCCATGTTCTTGTACGCTTGGGGGCAACAATCGTCATGGAGGGGACAGTCACGACACGCGTTGATGGACGACGGACCGATGAGTTGAGGGCGGTTCGGATCACTCCGGGGACTCTCGACTATGCCGAAGGTTCCGCCCTGATCGAGCAGGGAGAAACACGCGTGCTCTGTGCGGCAAGCGTCGAGGAACGGGTCCCTAGTTGGCGGCAGGGAGCGAAGAGCGGTTGGGTCACCGCTGAATACGCGATGCTCCCAAGGGCCACCATTACACGAACACCACGCGAACGTTCACAGGGCAGGGCAACCGCCAGAAGCCTGGAGATCGAACGGCTAATCGGCAGGTCGTTGCGGGCTGTCGTTGACCTGGACCGACTGGGCGAGCGGACAATCGTCCTTGACTGTGATGTACTCCAGGCCGACGGTGGGACCCGGACCGCTGCGATCACGGGCGCATACGTAGCCCTGCATATCGCGCTTGCACGCCTCGGACGTCAAGGCGCTTTCGAGTCGATGCCACTCCGAGAGCCAGTAGCGGCGATCAGCGTTGGAATCGCGGGTGATTCCCTTCTGTTGGACCTTTGCTACGAAGAGGACTCGACCGCGGACGTGGACTTCAACATCGTCATGACCGGAACCGGTGACCTAGTAGAGGTTCAGGGGACCGCCGAAGGGGGTACGTTCTCTAAGGCACGATTGAATGACGTGCTAAACCTTGCGGGCTCGGGAATTCGCACCTTACTGGCGGCTCAGGAAGAGGCCATCAACGAGTAGCCGTGTGGCCGAGGAGGTTGCAGTTAGCGCGGCCCCACGATGTGGAAAAGCCTCCCGATTTGACTGACAGATCAACAGACCGCCTGACCCACGAAGCCACGAGCTTAGAGTCCGCGGAACGAAGCATCTTCCATCGATTGCAGAAATTTCTCTTGGTCGGTGCCGGCGGCTTGGTTGTCAACATGGGTGGGTTGGTGGTATTGACCGAGATCGCGGGTTTCCACTACTTGGTGTCGGCGCTGATTGCGATTGAGGCTTCCCACCTTTTCACATTCGCTTTCAACGAAATCTGGACTTGGGAGGATCGGCGCTCTGGGCGGTTCGCGAATCGTTTTTTGAAGTACCACTTGGTCAACGGGACCGGCCTCGGTATCAACGTCGGCGTGCTCTTCGCACTCGTCATCGCCTTCGGTCTCCATTACTTCGCTGCAAACTTTGTCGGTGCAGCAGCATCCGCTGTCTGGAACTTTGTGGTAAACCACCTGTTTACGTGGGCAAGAGAAAGGCACGAGTGAACAGGGTGATGATGGGGGCATCAGATTTGAAAGCCCAAACGTTCCTCTTCGTAGCGGTTTTCACCCCTTTGGTGCTGGCATCCCTTGGCCCACTCCTCTTACCAGGATATGTACTAGCAGGCGACGGATCATTTGGTCCAAATATCCTGATCGCAGATGTTTTCTTCGGGTTCGAGGTTCCGGTTTTGGGCGGCATATGGCCGGCTTTGCTGCCGTTCAGTTTCTTCTCGTCATTGCTCCCTGTTTGGATCGTTCAAAAAGCTGTTTTGTTTTTCACATTGTTTCTTCCAGCGATGTGCGCTGCTATGGCGGTTCCAGTTCGGTACCCCATTGCGAAGTTGATGGCGGGTGTCGTATACGCATTCAACCCGTTCGTGGGGGCTCGACTACTGGTCGGGCATTGGCAGTTGCTGCTGGGCTACGCGTTTATCCCATGGGCGGTGGTGTCGTTCTTTCGGATGCTAGAGCGACCGAGCCAATCGAGTGTGGTGATGGCGGCGGGGACGACAGCATTGGTTGGCATGTTCAGTTCGCACATGTTGGTCCTCGCATTCTCGGTCCAAGGGGCAATCGGATCGGCCTACCTACTCCGACATTCCTCTGGAACGGACCGGCTCAGGGTTATCAGAGCGATGGGCGCATTTAGCGCCATTACCTTCGGATTGACGGCTTATTGGTTCGTCCCATCAATCGTCGCCGTTTTCAGGGATGCCGTCCCATCTCTTAGTGGGAGCGACATAGAGCTACTGGGCGCTCGCCCGATTGATGGGAATATCCTTTTGACGCTTTTGAACCTCAAAGGTTTTTGGGGCGGCACCATCGACTTGCCGATTTCGACAACGTGGGCATCACTATTCGTTTTACCGGTCGTAATAATGACGATATTCGCGTTTTATGATCAATATCGGAACCCGTTGTTTATCGGCCTTGTTTCGTCAGGCGCCGTCGCGATACTGCTTGCGAGTGGCGCTAATGCGCCCCTGGGCGCCGTGAATCGGTGGCTAGTCGACAACGTGATTGTATTCAGTATGTTCCGGGAGACTCATAAGCATCTCGCCCTGCTGGCACTGACATACGCTTTCAGTGCCGGCTTCGCCATCAACGCGATTTGGCAACCTGGAGTTATCCCCCACTTACGTCCTCCAGTAATCACTCCGATCGTTGTTGCACTAATCATTATTCAAATCGCATGGATGTGGCCCGCCTGGGGATGGCAAGGCTACCTGAGCAGCACCTACTACCCGAAAGACTGGAGCCAGGCGGGAAAAGTACTTTCAGAAGCCGCATCGGAGGGCGGCGTACTCTTCCTCCCTTGGCACCAGTACATGACATATTCTTGGCTTCCTCAGTCTCGGCCGACACTAAAAGTGCCGGCACGCCATTTTTTCGGAGAACTCGTAGTCGTAGCTAGGAACATGGAAGCGCCCGGCATCTATTCCCAGGAACAAAACAGACCCGTGCAACGAGCGGTAGAAAATGCTTTGTTCTCCCCCGTTTCGGCCCAAGTCGACACCAACGTTGAACGGCTTGGCCAGACGCTAACCTCCATCGGTTTCCAATGGGTCCTTCTCGCTAAGGAAGCTGATTATCCGCAGTATAGAGAGATGCTAGATCGGCAGATCGATATGGAGATAGCCTTCGAAGGCCCCACGATCATGGTTTATCGCACCGTCCCGCCATTCCATCGAGGTTTCTATATCGACCCACAAAATGGCCCGCCCGCCCCCTTGGAAGTGAGATCCAATTTGCCCATCGTTTGGGAAGTGAAAGGCGCCCTTGCCGGATCTGAAAACATCATGTTGATCCCGCCGAATCTGGATGCCAGGCATTGGGCAGGGGGTGTGAAACCCCCGGACGGTGCCGTTGGAGTTAGAATCGCGATCGATGGCTCCGCTTGGTTGTGGTTCTGGCCATTCTTCGTCAGTTTGTTTGGTTTATTGGCCTCTTTATGTACCGTCGTGTGGAGTTACAATATTGTCCGCAGGAAGCGTGTATGAATCTCGAAAGGGTCGAAACGAATGGCAAAAATGGTAGAAGCAGATAAAGAGTTGTTTCTGTAGGCCGGAGAGTCGGGAATTCCCAGAAGGCATGGGGCCCTGAGATTAGATGCGGAAAACCCTCGCGATCGTTGCCAGAGTTTGTACCACTTACGGGCGCACGGTGCGTCGGGCTTTGGTGTGCGTGCGGACGAACTCGCCCAGCCCAATGCCGAAAAGTGCAACGTTCGTTAATAACATGACCGATATAATCTGATTGAACGTTTCATGATAGAGTCCCATGAGCGCGATTTCACCTAGGCTGAAGAAGGCTGCGGCAACGAGGATACGGTTGTTTTGAATCGCGAGATTGTAATAAACGACCACCATATTCAACGAAAATATACACATGGCGACACCGTAGGATGAAAGATGTTGAGATGCCGATAAATATGGCTCCCCAAGTATGAAAGTTATGATTTGCGTGGGAAGGAACGTGTAGATACCTAACACTGGTGCTAAACCGAATGCTAAACCGGCAAGGGAGAACAGGAACAGATGTGCGGAAGGTAAGCCTCTGTTGTAAGCTCTTGTCGCGGCTGGCAAGAGGACGAGGCTGAGGGGCATCGGCAAAAAAATGATCAACTTGCCTAGTGTAACTATAGCGTTGTATAAACCAGCATCAGTGTTGGGAAATGAATGTGCTATCACGAGCATGTCGACGTTCGCCGGCACGAATAGAAAGATCGTCAAACCGAGACTCTTTAGCGAGAGGCCGCGTACGGTTACGACGTCGGTCGTGCGTTGGAACGGTGTGTTCTTTCTATAGAGAACGAACGCGATGGCGACGGCGAATGCGAATATCCCTGAAATTGGCAATGCGAGCGCTGCGCCTATGAAACCGACCCCCATGGAGATGAACAGGGCGCCGAAGATCAATTTCGAAACGGAGGGGCTGATATGAGCTGCGAACGCGAAAGCGACGAATTGCTGTTGCCCTTGAAGCAAACCGGTGATGATAGGCCACAATAACGCCGTTCCTACTGCGGTTGCAGTGATGAGAACCGCGACCGGCTCCTGGACCCCAAGGAAGGCGGCGATTTGCCGGTAGCTGATGGCAACTGCGAATGTGATGAGAAGCGGGGTGATCGCGAATTTGCGTGCGAAGCCTAGGATGATCGCGGATGCTGTCTCCGGTCCGTGGAGAGCGTTGTAGCGGGCGGCTGCTTCTGCGACCGAAGCCTGGAGCGCAGCTCCCGCGACCGATGCTCCGTAGAAAACTGCGAACAATGCTCCAAACGGTCCGAACTCCTCAGGCCCGAGACCGCGGCCGACGACGACTTGAAAAAGATAGTTCGCGAAGCCCGCAATAACGGTTGCCCCAGCTACGATTAGGAAATCGCGCCGCCACTTATTAATCATGAATAGGGTCGGAAACGAAAACCCAATGACGTAAGGTGGCAGGCATCTGATGCGAGAAATCTCGAGCGACCGGAGCGATGTTTGGGACCGCGCCCATTTGACAGACAGAAGCCGTCCGGTGGAGAAGATTCAGACGCGCTCACGAATGTTGTGGAACAGTCTCGCCCCTAACAACTGGCGACGGGATGATTATTTTTCCTCCTTGCGCATGTCAGAATGTCGGGCGGCTGAACCTCGCTTTGATCGCTTCAAGAAAGGCATTCGAGAGAGGAACGGGAGAAAATTCTCGAGAACATAAAGGAAGTGGCTATTGAACCCGATGAATCCCTCCTGATGAAGTCTTCTGGAAGAAATCCGTGCCCGTATGGGCCAGTGCGAATAACTCACCTTTCCACTGGCTGATAATAGCGCTCCGAAATTTCCGTCTGCGTTAACATTCTCGGCTTCGAAGCCGTGCAATTGTTCGAAGACACTCTTCCTGACGGCTAGAAGATTAGTAGAAGAAGAGAAACGCTTGAGCGGTTTCGGGAGGGTAGCTGCAGCATAGCGAACGAAGTTGTAGACAGCGTATTCGACACCGAGCATGAGAGGGGGATGGATAGGGATTCCCGGGCCTGCGACAGCGAGCAGTTCGGCGTCTCCAGCAAAACGATCCGTAATACGCCCGACCGTCGTGCGAGGGAACACCACATCGGCTCCCGTGAACAACAGGACTGTTCCAAGAGATTGCTCGGCGCCCAAATTCCTCGATGGAAATTCCTTGAGACCGGGGCTGGACAGAACCTCAGCGCCGTAGCTTTCAGCGATCGCGGTCGTTGCGTCGGTGCTGCCACCGTCGACAACAATCACTTCGAGCGGGGGTCGGTCCTGGTTCTTCAAGCTTTCGAGCAACGACCCCAATAACGCTCCTTCGTTCAGAGTGGGAACGACTACAGAAACTGTCGGGCTACTTTCCATCGTCGACCGCCCTTCGTTGGTGTTTACTCGTAGGGGTCATTATTGGCGATGCGGTGATGGGTCACAAGCTACTTCTCGGTAGAAACGGATCGGACCCGTCGGCGCCTGATCGGGTATTCCTGGGATTGGCACGCGCGGCATTTCAGGAGCATTTCTTTGGCGGGCGATTCGGCAGGTTTGAACCCAATCGCCCCCGCACCTAGACTTCGATGAGGCCGAGATTGAAACTCAACGACCATTGACCACGAATCGTCGACTGGGACCCCTGTGATCGAAGCTACTGCCGCTGACCTGCGGGAGCTCTTCCTGACCTTCTTCGAGGAAAAGGAGCACCTGAGGGTTCCATCGTCGCCTCTCGTCCCTCAGGATGACCCAACGTTGCTCTTCACGACTGCAGGCATGGTCCAGATGAAGCCCTACTTCACGGGCGAAGCGACCCCACCGAGGAATCGTCTGACGTCCGTCCAGAAGTCGTTTCGAACGACCGACGTCGAGTCTGTGGGTGACCCCACGCACCTCACTTTCTTCGAGATGCTCGGGAACTTCAGCGTCGGTGATTACTTCAAAAAAGAGGCGATTCGCCTCGCCTGGGACTTCTGCACCGACAGGGTCCAGCTGCCTCCGGAAAAACTGTGGGCAACGGTGTTCCTCGACGACGATGAAGCCCAGGAGCTTTGGGAACGGACCGGGGTGCCTGCCGAACGCATCCGCCGGTACGGAGAATCCGACAATTTTTGGGGCCCGGCCGGTGACAGCGGCCCGTGTGGCCCTTGCTCTGAGATCCACGTTGAGCTTCGTGACCAGCCCTGCGATCGCCCGGACTGCGGACCGAACTGCGAGTGTGGCCGCTTCGTCGAGATCTGGAACCTCGTGTTCATGCAGTTCGACCAGGCGACCGATGGAACTCGAACCCCGCTTTCGAGTACCAACATCGACACAGGGATGGGCCTCGAGCGACTCACCGCGGTCGTCCAGGGTGTCGGGTCCGTCTATGAGACCGATCTGTTCATCCCGCTGATCGACCGCGTTGCGAAACTCGCAGATAAGCCGTTCGGTCGAGACGCTGACACCGATCGCGCTCTCCGAGCTGTCGCGGAACACTCTCGCGCGGCCCCGTTCCTGATCGCCGACGGCGTCGTCCCAGGGAACGAAGGCAGGGGTTACGTCTTGCGCCGCGTCTTGCGGCGTGCTATCCGTTTCGCCAAGCGCCTCGACATCTCTGATCCCTTCCTCGCTCCCATGGCGACCCACGTGATCGACGAGATGGGGAACGCCTACCCGGAACTCATCGCAGCGAAGGATCACATCCTCCTGACCGTTTCGAATGAGGAGGAGCGGTTCGATCAGACATTGGCCGTGGGGAATGCGCTTCTCGAGGACGTTGTTGCGAAGGTCCTGGAAGAAGGCGGTGGAATCGTCTCCGGAGAGCACGCGTTCCGCCTTTACGATACGTACGGCTTCCCGATCGAACTTACGGAAGAGCTCGTCGCCGAGCAGGGCATATCGGTCGATCGCGAAGGATTCGATCGAGCGATGACCTTACAGCGAGATCGAGCGCGGGCTGCGGGCGGGTTCAGCGGCGCCAGAGAAGTCTCCGAGGCGCACCGAGCCCTGTCCTCCCTGCGTACCCGTTCACTCGCCCACGATGCGACAAGTGCCGCTTCCTCAATCGCGGGCCTGGCCGTAGGAGGCGCGATGGTTGCCTCTGCCGCCGAACTGCAAGAGGTCGAGATCGTAACCGCGGAGACTCCGTTCTACGCGGAGGGGGGTGGCCAAGTCGGAGACCTCGGTACGATCGCGGGCCCAAACGGGACTGTCCGTATCCGCGACACGCAACGGCCGGTGCCAGACGCTCCGGATTTCGTCGTTCATATTGGCTTCGTCGAACGAGGGACCATCGCAGTAGGTGACACGGTCCAGATGGAGGTCGAATCTGGTCATCGGGCAGACACCACGCGCCACCACACCGCGACACATCTGCTCCACGCTGCGTTGCGCGCCGTCCTTGGTCCTCATGTCAGGCAGGCAGGCTCCCTGGTCGCCCCGGATCACCTCCGATTCGATTTCTCTCACAACCTCGCCCTGAACCAGGCGGAAGCAGCCGCGATAACGAAGGCGGTGAATAGTCGGGTCCTCAAGAACATCGCCGTCCAGTCTCGGGTGGTCCCGATCCAGGAAGCGCTCTCGAAGGGAGCACTCGCATTCTTCGGCGACAAGTACGGTGAAATGGTCAGGGCGGTGGAGATCGACGGATCCGGCGACGACGTACCGTTCAGTCTGGAACTATGCGGCGGGACGCACGTTCACGCGACGGGCGAGGTCGGTTTCGTCTATGTCACAAGTGAGTCCAGCATTGGTTCGGGAATGCGCCGCGTCGAGGCGGTTGCCGGCTCCGCGGCCGATGAACTCATCTCCACCCGCCTCACGGTCCTTGACCGGGTCGCGCAACAACTGGGTGTGGCGCCGGACAAGGTGGCAGAAAGGGCCGCGGCTCAGCTCCAGGAGGCTGACTGGGCACGCAAGCGGGTCGAAACCTTGGAGCTCGAGCTCGCGACGTCCCAAACCAGCGTGTTGCTCGATGCGGTCGAGACCGTCGACGGCGTCGCGCTCCTCGCGGCACGAGTGGACGTCCCGAAAGCCGACCTGCTGCGAGATATGACGGACGAATTGCGCGAACAAATGGGGAGCGGGGTGATCGTCCTCGGCTCTGTCATTAACAACCGCCCCAGTTTCGTCTGCGCCGTGACACCTGATCTCATCGGGAGAGGCGCTCCGTACCACGCTGGGAACATCATCAAGGGCATCGCGGCGGTCGCGGGAGGCGGAGGTGGTGGACGTGCCGAACTCGCCACCGCCGGAGGACGCGATCCCGCCAGACTCGACGCGGCGATCGCTGCGGCTCGAGGCCTCATCACACCGTGAACGGGAGCGCTGGACAAGAACGAAGGGTTCACTTTTCTTCCTAGGAGGAAGAACGAATGACGCAGGGATCAAATGACCGCGACCCACGGCTTCAATTCCCGCCTGCTCCACTCGAGAACGAGATCTGGCAGGGCGATCCGGATCGAAAAGCGGTAGCGTTCACCTTCGATACAGAGGAAGACACCGCCGAAGAACTCCCGAAGATCCTCGACCTCCTGGACGAGTTCGACTGCAAAGGTAGTTTTTTCATCCGCGGCGAATGGGCCGAGGAGCAGCCCGACGCGCTCCGTGAAATCGTTCGCCGTGGCCACCCGGTCGGAAACCACACATGGTCACACCGAGCCATGACCGTGATGGACGATGCCGAGATCGCGGAGGAACTCGAGAAGACCGAGGACGTGGTCCAGCGTGTAGCGGGAGTCAGTACGAAGCCGTTCTGGCGGATACCGATCGGATATCGGAACGAAGAACTACTGGAGAAGGTCGAGGCCCTCGGTTATCGGCACGCCTGGCTATCCGCCTTCGCCGACCCCCGTGGCGATGACCCTCCCGAGAAGGCGATCGCGTTCGGTCTCTCACGGGCGCGGAACGGCGCAATCTACCTCTACCACCCACGCGTCCCCGGCGTCAGCATCGTAGTCCGGGCCGTCATGACCCAACTGCGCGAACAGGGGTACGCTTTCCAGACGGTCGCTGAGATTGCGGCCTCCTGACCATCGGCGTCGACGCTTTCAGGAAGCCTGAGATACCCGCCCTGAGCCCACCTAAGAAGGAGGCCGCACCGAACGAAACGCTGGCCCTCGCTCGCGGGAACGGATTGGTAAGCCCGGCACGCAGGAAACGCGGGTGGATGGCTATCGAGGACTACGTTGTTCCTTGACAGCAAGGAGCAGTCGAGCTTCGGGGAACTTGGACCACATGAAGTTGTCACCGTTGAACGATGCGACCTCTTTGGGGGCGAGGGTCGATTGCAGCTGATCGAACCAATCACCCATGATCCGGTAGTTCGTCGTGGCAAGAATCGATTTTCCTTGTTGATAAGGCTCCACGAACTCATCGAGCGATTCATACCCCACCGGCCGTAGCATCGGGAAATATGCCTCGTAAATACTGTGCGTTTGATGGTCCCAAGCGATGGTGATATCCGCATGATCGTAATTGCGCCAGGCGTACGCCACCAATTGTTGAGCCGGGCTCGGCGATTCTGACGCCGACTTCGCGACCTCGATCCCTGCGGCCGTGGCAGGCCCCAAGATCGCCAAAACGAGCGCCACCGCGGCCCCTCGTCGCCAAGGGGAGCCGAATCGTATTCGAAAATTCGGGAAGTCGGGCGAGGTCATATTGACCGTTCGCAACCCGCGACGCCAGGCGAACGCCGCGGTGACGATTGCGATCGCCCCGGTTGGGAATAACAAGAACCGGATATTCAGCTCAGGCGGCGCGCCTTCGAACGTTTCCACAGGGGTTTGCAGGGTTAGCCCAACGAACCACAGGGCGGAGCCCAATACCGCGATGCCGACCGGTGGGCCAAGCGCACGTCGATGCCTGAACATGGGTCCCAGCACTCGTAGCCCAATGACAGAAGCGGCGATTGTGGGTGGGAGGTGAGGCAAACCGTATCGAGGCAGGAAGTGTAATAGGGCAATCGAGACGAACAAACCTGAGAGCCATAGTAGGAGGAGAACATCGAGGTTTCGTCTGGAGGAAAAACTCAAGAAGAAGAGGGTTAGTCCGATCACCCATGGAAACACGAGAACGGTTTCCGGCCAGCCAACTTCCGGCGAACCTGAAAACGGAAGCACGAACACATAGCCGTCCGCAAACCGGACGACGCGTTGGATGGCTTCAATTGGACTCAAAGTGAGCATAGTGGTCGGAGCAACAACATCGACCGTCTGTTTCTCTAACGAGCGGAGATACGATCCCAGCCCGTCAGTACCTGTCCGAATCATCGCGACGAACCAGGATGCCGTGACTAACATGAACACGGCTCCGACTCCGGCGAGAAACGTTACCGATGCTTTCTTGGCGGCGCTGCCGAACAGGTTCGACGCGATCGGCAGCAGCAAGAGAGTGGCGAACGCGACATTATTCGGTCGGACACCGATAGCCAGAGACAACAAGATGGCGGCGACGACAAGCGCGTCCCCGTTCTCTCGAGCTCTCCAACTGAACAAAGCGATCAGCGTTCCGAGAAACATCGATAGCGTGTCCGAAAGAGGGGCGGATCCAACGGCCCATGCCATTGGGTTCACGATCAAGAAAAACGACACGATGAGCGCGACTCGCATGTTCGAAATCATCGTGACCAATACGAACAAAACCCCGACTGCAAACGCCCCAGAAGCAGCACTGATAATCGCCAGGCTATAAAGCGGGTCGTGAAAAAAACTGTTGACGATGTCGGCGATGAAGATATAGACCGGAAAACCCGGAGGGTGTGGAAAGAGTTCCTCAATGTCGTATCCAAACACCAGCGCGTTGTAGAAGTTCGCGGCATCCACTTCAACGAAAGTGGGGTTGAGGAACCACAGGCGACTGATCAGCGCGATGCAGGAAACGAAAACGACGCCGAGCGCAGTTTGCGCGATGGGGCCGGGCTGGATGGAGGAAATGTATGCCAATCGACGCTCCGCTAATCGAGCATGGTCACGATCGGGTGTTGCGGCTGCAAGCAGGTGCCACGCCAACGTGCCAAGGGATCAAGGCCCCTGTCAGGTTGTCATAGCGGGGGTTGGTCGCGAACGCCAGATGATCACCACCGAGAATAGCGGCGCCGGGAGCGAGACAGCGTGGCCTGGAGGGCAGTGCAGGTCGGAATGCGTGTACACGATGGGATCCGTACCACCGACTGATGAGAATCGTTCCCAGACCGGGAACCGACGGGCGGGCCTCGAAGCTCCCCCGAAGTTCTGGGGCGCCCTAGCCAGGAGTGAACGCCACGGAGTGGTCATCGATCGGTCTACCCAAAACAGAGGGTTCAAGCTCACGCTGAACCAGCCGGGGCGGGCCCGATCGAGCTCTTATCGACCTCGCCAGGGGGACTAGTAAAGACCCTCCCGCTCTCTGCGGCGCGGGTTTTCAATCGTCTCAAGATCAAGACAAGGGATCTCCTCCAAACCTATTGACCACCTCACGACTAGGCGTGATAAACTGACGTGGCTCGGGGTGAGCAAACGCGTATTTAAATTATCTTGAGGGTTCGAGGAACGACTGAGGTGTGAGCATGCGCGGGGATCGAAAGCGTTTAGTTTCAACAGTCATCACCGCCGCCTTGATCCTCGGGGCTTTGCTTCTCGCGCCGTCGAGCGCGGCCGGCATCAGCGTGACGGTGTCCCCGTCTGCTTCCGGCTTCGTGGTTGGGCAGACCATCAACTTCTCGGGATCTGTTTCCCTCGGTGACGCCGAATTCAACCGGCTCACGAGCGTTGACCTTGTCATCGCAGGTCCTCAAGGCTGCACCGCCGAGCTTCCCCTGAATACGGACCCCTATTCGACGACCGCCATCGTGGACCAAGTCGTTTCGTGTTCTCCCTCGGGTTCAGGGGATCTGACGGTCGACGTGACGTATAGCGGCATCAGCGTCGTTGACGGCTATGGATATGGCTACGGGTACGGCGACGGCTTACTCGGGTCCGGCTCAAGCGCTTCCGTCGCCTTCAATATCGACTGGTCGCCACCCGCATTCCTTGACCCGGCTCCTCTGTTCACGCTGCTCCCGAATTCCAGTTCATTGTTCTCGGTGCCGGTGATTCCAGTACCGACGCTCGCCGCAGGCCTTCCCGATGAGTTGCCAACGTTGACCAGCGGGTTCGAGATTCCAGCTCTCGTTGAGGTGGACCCGAACGCGCCGGATGCCCTGCCTTCCCTCACCGCGCTTGCCAACGGCGTACCGCTGCTCT
>CAZIBZ010000084.1:0-2640 GCA_964537445.1 uncultured Dehalococcoidia bacterium
GCGTCCTCGATCCGGAGACCGCCATTCGCCCATCCCCATGCGTGGTAGACGTCGTAGGTCCTCGCGCGCCAGTACATGGGCTGATCGGCCTCAACGAGCATCACGATGTCGTCGCTCAGCGAGATATTTCCCCGGAACGGCAGTTCGCCGGTGAACCCGTAAAGGGCGAGAGACTTCCGGGCAGGGAGGGACGCGAATATCCGATTCAAGGTTCCTTCCGCGTTGCCCAGTGGGGACCGAAGTTCCGCCCAAGCAGCTCTCATGAAGCTGGGTCCCGAGTCGATCGTCGGTACCAGCGCGGTGAGAAGAAATGCGGCGAGGGCGAACCAGAATCCCGCATGGAGCATATGGAGGGCCATTGTGCCGGTGGTTCTGGCGCGGGCCGAGGCCCATGTCCGGGACCGTTCCAGATGCACCAGACGCACGAGCAAAAGACCGGAGACCAGCAGGAACACGAGCAGCCATTTCATGGCCGAGGGCGGCAGATAGGTGAGGTTCGAAAACAACGCGAACCCTGCTGGCAGGATGGCCCAAACCGATCTCAATCTGAGCGTGAGGAACACCGTGAGATATGTAAGAAGGAATGCGCCAGAAAGCAGAATCAGGACGAATGCGAGCCGATCCGTGCTGGCGCCACCGTCGAGGAGTGCGTCGGCCCAGAAAACGACACGGTTCGATGCGGTCAATGCACGACTTTCGAGATTGGTCCCCACAACGGTAGACAGCGTGTAGACGAAAGCCAGGAGCAATCCGAAGGAGATCGCAAAGGCGTGACCGATCCAGGGCCAGGAGCGGCTCTGGGCCACTCGCAATCCCAGCACTCCGCCGATGGTGATGACCACAAGGAACCCGGGAAGCTCGGGGACCCAGTGCGCGTTCTCCACCGACCACGCGACGGATGCGCCAACCGCCCACCCGAGGAACACCGTGGACCATCCCACTTCCGGATAGCGAGCAACCATGGCGGCCCAGGTGGTGAACCGGTCGATCCACGGTTGGGCGGCCGCGAACCGGGGGGCTTCGAGGGTTTGAGTCGCGCTCATTCGCCCCACCGTCCCGGCGTCGTGAAGGACTGGTTCGCGCCTGGTTGTGTCGCTACCGATCCGAGAGCCGTGAAACTGAGTTCCCGCGCCAGTTCGCCCCCCCGATTCACCACGTAAACGGCGACGCCGGTAGCGATCAGGTTGCCGAGCGCAGGGAGCACATTTTGCTGAGCCCCGAAGCTCGTTGGGTCCATCAGAACCACCGCACCTGGCGCGTTGCGCTCCACGATGTACATGCCTGCCGCGACCGCGTCCTCCATCGAAGGGGTGACGACGATCAATCCGGTTTCGCTGGAGAAACGAGGAGCCTGGGCGGCCAAGAATGCACTCAACGGGCGATCGCCAATGGCACGGCAGACGGCGAGAGACTCCAGAATGCGCCAGAGTTGCCGATCCCCAAGCGCTGGAGACAAGGCGTACTCAGCATCGCCGGATGCGAGAAAACCCACGCCGTTGTCGTATCCAAGAAGAAATTTGGAAAGCGACGCGGCGACGGTGACACCCATCTCCTCCGTCCCGTCGTCTCCACCGACCTGCACATTCCTATTCAAGTCGAGAACGACCCAGAGATCGCCGTGGACCTCGGTCTCGAACTCTTTCACCATGAGGCGGTTCAACTTGGCGGTGCTCTTCCAGTGGATCCGGTTGAGGCTGTCGCCGATCACATAACGCCGCACGGAAACGACGTTTGGCGTGATCTGTGATGTTGCACGGTATTCCGGCGCATCACCAGTCTGGTCAGACGTTGAGAGAACAAAATCGTCCAGAGGAACCGGAGCGGGATAAACGGTGATCGACTCGGTTTCGCCCACGACCCGCTCCATCCTGAAAAGACCCAGAGGGTCACCGGAACTGATGCGCAACGGCCCCCAGTTGAAGCGACCGCGCCTGCCCCCACGCGTTTCGAGAGTCCACGACCGGAAGGCTTTTGGAGCCAGACCGGCAACCTGAGATGGGAGGTCAGGAATCGTTCCGATGTCCTCGACGTGGATCCAAGCCTGGGGAACGCTGGAGGTGTTGCTAACGGTGACCCGCTCTTCAAGCGCCCCGCCCACTTGCGCCAGAGTCGTTCGGCCCTCGGCGACCGCCGTGATCCCGCGGAGGCTGTAGCGCGCCCACAGCCAGGAAAGGACGAAAGAGACAACCAGCACCGTGAATAGGCGCGACATGGCGTAGAACCCCGACGCCAGCGTCAAGGCGAGGCTCAACCCGACCAGAGTAAGGAAGAAGATACGGCGGGTCCACACGGTGGTGCGGCCGCTTAGCCCGCGGCTGGATGCTCGATTCGGTTAGTCACGGAGCCAGCCGCGCGGGGTCGAACCCGGGACCGGCACCGAATCGACGATCTGTCCCAGCACGGACTCCGCGGAGATGTCCTGCATCCGCGCGGTCGGGTTCAGGATCAGCCTATGAGACAAGATCGGTAGGACGAGATTCTTGACGTCGTCGGGTAGGACGTAATCCCTTCCCTCTATGACTGCCCTTGCCTGAGAGCCGCGGAAGAGGGAAAGCGCGCCGCGCGGCGAGGCTCCAACGTAGACGGAAGGATCTACGCGTGTCCCGTCGACGAGGTCCACGATGTATCGCTTGATGAGGT